>JAYUSX010000211.1:0-4418 GCA_043755475.1 Actinomycetota bacterium | reverse complement strand
AGGTCTGGACGGTCAGGCCCGATGTAGGCGCAGACCGTGGAGCCTTCGCCGTCCCCGGTTCCGTAGTAGGTGCCGACGACTGGCTCGACTCCCCATTCCTCGGCCAGTTCCTTCGAGATCGGAGGAAGCTCGTCGGCGGATCGTCGTTCGATGGTCAAGCGACCCTCGGTGACAAACACGAGTGCTATCCCATGCGTCTTCGCGTACTCGAGCGCACCGCTTTGAAAGTGCGAGGTCGAAAACATGATGCCCTTCTGCGCGCCGACACTCTGCACCTTCGAATGGAGGATCTGTACCAGCTCTCTCTTTATCGGGTTGCGGTGTTGCTTGACCTCGACGACGGCGAGGAAGTCGAGACCGAACACACGGAATCGAACCGTCGCATCGAGGTCGTAGGTGCCGTCAACACCAGGCAGTCGTTCATGAGTCTGGACGTCGAGGTCGGACACGCCCTCCTGGCTACCGACGCTGCTGAGCACCGCTCCGACCCACGTCTCAAGCTCAGTTGCAGACAGGTCGCCGACGGGATGCCTCTGCAGGAATCGGGCGTAACGCTCGCCGAGCTGGTCGTCTTCCATGCCCAACACTCGCGCAGACAGGTCGCCGACGGGATGCCTACATGGGAAGTAGGTTCTGGCCGTGGCCGTCCATGAGCCCTGCCTGAGCGACCTTCTCTATTGTGACGTTCACGACGCCTACTTCTGCCCGGTGTGCGACGAATGGAACGAGGCGCCCTGCCACGACCCTAAGTGCAGCTACTGCCCAAGGCGTGCTGGGCGGCCGTCGGCGTGCGAACACGACGCCAGTCACCACAGGAAGGCCGACTGATCAGCGAGCGACAGGTCGGGTCTACTTCTCCTCGAGGACAACCACGATCATGTGTCTCCCGGTTGCATCCGGGTGCATCTGATCCTCGGAGGTGGGCGGATCACGCCAACCACTCGCGAGCAAGTCCCGGGCGCGAGATGCACCCGTCTGAATGTCATCGCTTGAGAAGTCGGCGATCCGGCTGAGCGCTGGGTACACATAGCTGTCACCAACAATGAAGCCTTCAAGGCCGAGCACGCGAACGCCGCTGCGTTGGGCGCGATCGATCAAGTCGCTGACGACCTCGGCGGCAAAGAAGAGTTCGCGATCTCGTCGCACAACATCGTTGGGATGCGAAGCAGCAAATTCGTCGCGCACGTCAGGCATCAGCGCACTTTGCTCGATATGGAGCGTGTGCGCCAGTGGCTGCCATGCGGCCACCCTCTCCGCGTAGCGTGGCCTGATGGCTCAGGCTCGACCCGATGAGGACGTCGCTCGTGAGCTCATGGCGCAGGCGCTCGGCGTTCCGATCGTGCGGCATGACGATGGGAGCCAGCCCGGGATGTACGACATCTGCTTCACCCTCGCCGATGGGCGGAGGGGTGCTGCCGAGATGACCTCGATCGCCGATCCGCTCGACCGGCAATGGACGGCGAACGCTCGCTACGACGACAAGCGTCGCATCGACGGCTCGATGTGGGCATGGATGGTTAGGCGTCGAGGACGAGCGATCGGGTTGCGTGAGCTGATGACGCATCTGAGGGTCTTGGCACCCCTCGCTGAGGAACGCAATCAGACCGACCTCGATGTCGTCGTGCTCGAACCTGAGTTGCAGCACATCGCGTCGGTCCAGTGGTTCCGCGAAGTCAAGATCGACGTCTACGCCTTCCGCTCGACGGATCATCCCGGACGGGTCTCGTTCACTGGCGACAACAAGGGGGCGATGGGTGACGAACTCCCCCTTGATCCGCTGCTCGACTGGTTGGAGCAGGAGTTGACCGACTCTGCGTTCGACGCCGACTTCGCCAAGATCAACGACTCCGGTTGCGAGGAGCAACACCTCGTGCTTCGAGTTGACATCGGCAACCGCATCCCCGACCAGGTCGCGATGGCGCTGATCGACCGCGACTCGATTCTCCCGACTCGACGTCCTGCGATCCCCGGCCGTTACCTCACCGGCTTGTGGCTGATCCCGGAGTTCGGGTGGTCGGCAGTCTGCTGGACCGTCGATGACGGGTGGCGGCGGGCGAAGAGGATGGAGCCGGACCGTCACGACTGATGCGCCACGGCAATCTGGGCGACGAGACTCGCCGGCTAACTTCGAAGATCTGGCCATGATCCGAGTCGAACTGCGCCGTCAGCGCATTCGAAGATGCGCAGATCTTTGAAGGCCCTCCCTAGTTTCGTCCCCAGAAATGGGTGGAAACCGTGACACGAGCCGGAATTGACTGCCCGCGAAGCCCCAGGTCACGAGCACACCACGACACCGCGTCATACCCAGACAACCCGAGACGGTGAACCACACGATCTTCGAAGGCACGAGCGAGATCCAGCAGCTCGTGATCGCTCGGGCCATCTCCGGCATGCGCATCGAGTGAGACGGCGCATCTCGTCGCCGTCGGCGGGGCAGTGGGCGCACGGCACACGCATGAACGCGTGACGAGAACTACAGATTGACCACAGTGCTGAGACCGGGGATGCGGGCGAGGTGGGGCGCGTCGACAGGTCGTGGATCGCCTTCTTCATGTCTTTGCCGTTCTCGAGTCTCGATCGCCTGCTGGCAGCCCGGCAGGTCGCCCCCGCCGGGCTGGCGGCGATGCGCTGGCGAAGGCTGGTCGCGCAGCATGGCCGTCGCCGCACCATGGCAATCGATCGGACAGTCCGTCGCTGATGAACCTTCGCTACAGGCCACCGGGGCGAGCACAGAAGGTCGTGCGTCAGGTCGGTGCCAACACCGCGTCGCCGAAGTTGGCCGAGAACCGAACGCACCACACCACCACGGTGTCGTATACCGCGAGATCGGTGCCGACCGGGACCTCGTAGTTCTGGTCGCCGATGTTCCCCGTGAGGTTGCCGAGGTCGACGAAGTCGCTGACATCGCCCGTGCTGCTGTTCACCAGGTACACGTTGAGGTCGGGACCGTTGTCGGTTGCGAACTCCTCGAAGCGCAGGAATCGCTGGCCGCTGCCGTCCCCCAACACGATCGCGCGCCCAGAGGTTTCGTGCTCGCGAGACACGAATGAACCCACGAACTCGGTGACGATCGCCGGTGTGGGCGGCGTGGTTGACGGCGTGGTCGCGGGCACGGTTGTCGCGACGGCGGTCGAGGCCGGAGCGACAGCCTCCGTCGAGGTGGTGACCACCTCGAGCGTCGTCGTGGTGGGCGTGGTCGCCGTCGTTGCCGTCGGCGCCTCGAAGGAGGGGAGCGCCTCGACGACGTTCTCGTCGACGAACAGCTTGTGCACCCCGAAGAAGCCGAAGGCCATCCATGCCAGTGCACCGGCCACCACAAGACCCACCGGAACGCTGCGGCGGTAGTTGCGGAGGAATCGATTCATGCCGCCAGCAAACAGCGGCGTCACCGGCGAAGCCACCGATCGCTGTTGAGTTTTCAGAATGGCTAGAAGGGAGACTGCCGATCGCTCGCGGCGATCGATGTTGGCCTTCGATACCGAGAGGATCAGGATGGTCGTTGGCCATTGATGCCGAGGTGCCGGGACGAGCCGGGGCACGATCTGCCACACCGGGCATCCCGTCCACCACCGAGCCACAAACGACCGGGCATGCGCCCACTTACCTCACCCGAACAACAGGAGCACCCTGATGAGCATCGATGTACAGGTCGCGATCGAAATCGATCGACCGCCCGACGAGGTCGCGGGATACGCGAGCGACCCGGCCAACGCGCCGTGCTGGGACCGCTGACTGGCAAACCGCTCCGCCGGTGGCGGTCGGGTCGAGGATCACGTTCCGAGCGAAGTTCCTCGGACGAGAACTCGTGTACACCTACGAAGTCTCCGAACTCCAGCCCAACACACGGCTTGTCATGCGCACAGCTGAAGGTCCGTTCCCGATGACGACGACGTACACCTGGCGGCCTGCTGGGCAACACTCCACACACATGACGCTCCGCAACAACGGCGACCCGACCGGCTTCTCCAAACTCGCCGCTCCGTTCATGGCGATCGCGATGAAACGGGCGATGACCCAAGACCTGCGCAAACTCAAGCAACTCCTCGAAAACCGATAGCCAGTGCGCGCGAGGCCGGCGCGGTGGCGCGGGGGAACGACGTCGTCAGAGCCGTTGGTGCTCGCCGAGCGCAACGCTGAACACCTTGCCGTCCATCCTGAACGAGGGGTCCGTCTCGTAGCGGTCGAGCAGGTCGTCGAGTCCGCGGTCGGGATCGACGGTCATCGCGGCGATCGCGTCGAACGTCGCCAGCATCTCCGACGTCGGTTCCTCGTTCGGCTCCCAGCCGAGCCCCCACACGTCCCAGGGCAGCATCTCGACCTTGTTCAGCGCGGCGAGATCGAGGCGCAGGTTGCCGGCGATCCAGAACGCCCCGTGTTCGTCGATCGATGTGAGGCCACATCGATCGGCGTCGAGCTGT
>JAYUSX010000210.1:0-11185 GCA_043755475.1 Actinomycetota bacterium | reverse complement strand
ACCGGGTTCGATGGTCTCCACATCGCCATCGTCGGCGACATCAAGCACAGCCGGGTGGCTCGGAGCAACGTGCAGGCGTTCTCCGCGCTGGGCGCTCGCGTCACCCTGATCGCACCTCCCACCTTGCTTCCGCCCGACATCTCCACGTGGCCGGTGGAGGTGAGCCATGACTTCGATTCGCTGATCGGTGACCTCGACGTGGTCTACCTCCTCCGTATGCAGCGCGAGCGCATGCACGATGCACTGGTGCCGTCGCTGCGCGAGTACACCACCCTCTACGGACTCACCTCGGCGCGGGCCGGCAAGCTCCAAGAACATGCACTCGTGATGCACCCCGGTCCGATGAACCGTGGGGTCGAGATGGCGGTCGACCCGACCGAGCTGCCGGGCTCCACCGTCCTGCACCAGGTGACCAACGGTGTCGCCGTACGAATGGCCGTCCTGTTCGAACTGCTCGGCAGCGGTGGGGAGATGACCTCCGATCCTCATGCAGAGAGCGCGGCACCGACCACCACACAGACAGGAACCCGACCATGAGCCGAATCCTGATCACGAACGGCACCGTGCTCGACCAGCAGGGCGAACGCCGAGCCGACGTCGCGATCGCCGATGGGGTGATCGTCGCCGTCGGCCTCGATCTTCAACTCGACGCCACGCTTCCCGGGTTCGCCGAGAACGTGTCGGTGCTCGATGCCTCTGGCTGCATCGTCTCTCCGGGCTTCGTCGACCTGCACGTCCACCTGCGCGAGCCGGGCCGCGAAGACGCCGAGACGATCGAGACCGGCAGTCGCGCGGCTGCGCTCGGCGGCTTCACCGCCGTCGTGGCGATGCCGAACACCGATCCGGCTCATGACTCGCTCCCGACGATCGAGTTCGTCCGAACCCAAGCAAGGCGAGCCGGGTTGTGCGAGGTGGCCCCCGCTGGCTGCATCACCCTCGACCGGGCCGGCGAACAGCTCGCACCTCTCGGAGAGCTGGCAGCTGCCGGCGTGGCCCTGTTCACCGATGACGGCAACGGCGTGCAGGATCCGGCGCTCATGCGGCGAGCGCTCGAGTATGCGCGCCCGCTCGGCATCACACTCGCTCAGCACTGCGAGGTCGCCAGCATGACCAAGGGCGCGGTGATGCACGAGGGCTCGTGCTGCAGCCATCTCGGACTCCCCGGGTGGCCGGCACTCGCCGAGGAGCTGATGGTCCACCGCGACATCGAGCTCTCGCGCCTCACCGGCGCCCCGGTGCACTTCTTGCACCTCTCGACGGCACGCAGCGTCGAGCTCGTGCGGCAGGCGAAGATCGAAGGCCTGCGCGTCACCTCCGAGGCGGCACCTCATCACTTCACGCTCACCGACGAGATGCTCCGTGGATACGACGCCGTGTTCAAGGTGAACCCTCCGCTTCGCACCAGCGCCGACATCCTCGCCATCAAGCAAGGTCTCCGTGACGGCACGATCGACGCCATCGCGACCGACCACGCTCCACATCCGCCCGAGGCGAAGGAGGCACCGCTCGATCAGGCCCCACCGGGCATGCTCGGACTCGAGACCGCGCTCGCGCTCTCGATCACCGAACTCGACATGCCCCTGGCCGACATCGTCGCCGCGCTCAGCTGGAAGCCGGCTGCCATCGCTCACCTCGACGCTCGACACGGCAGGCCGATCGTGGCCGGCGAGCCCGCCAACCTGGTCGTGTTCGATCCGACCGCCGAGTGGACCGTGGTACCGGCACAGCTCGCGAGCAAGAGCCGCAACACGCCCTACGCCGGGCGAACACTTCGCGGCAAGGTGCGTCACACGATCTTCGACGGCACCGCCGTGGTGATAGACGGCATCGCTCAGCGCTAACGCCTGACGGCCTCGCGCACCGGACAGCTCAGAGCTTGGTGAGGATCTCGGGACCGCGAGTGGTGATGAGCACGGTGTGCTCCACGTGTGCGGCGCGAGAGCCATCGGCGGTCACCACCGTCCAACCGTCGTCGAGTTCGACCACGTCGTCGTGACCACCGGCGATCAACATCGGTTCGAGGGCGAGCACGCTCCCCGCCATCAGTTTCGGGCCCTTGCCGCGTCGGCCGCGATTGGGCACGTCGGGCTCTTCGTGCATCGCCCGACCGATGCCGTGCCCGCAATAGTCGCGAGGTGAACCGAATCCTGCCGCCGACACGACCGCAGCGATCGCTGCACCGATGTCTCCGACGTGACCACCCGGATGCATCGCTGACATCCCCGCGATCAATGCCTGCTCTGCGACGTGGATCAGTCGATGATCGGCCTCGGAGATCGTGCCGATCCCCATCGTGAACGCAGCATCGCCGTGCCAGTGGTCGACCACGGCCCCGCAGTCGACCGAGAGGAGATCGCCGTCGACCAACTCGCGATCACCCGGGATGCCGTGGATGACCTCGTCGTTGACCGAGGCGCAGATCACGGCCGGGTAGCCGTGGTAGCCGAGGAAGTTGCTCGACGCGCCGCGTCGTGAGATGACGTCACGGGCCACCCGGTCGAGCTCTCCGGTGGTGATGCCCGGGTGTGCGGCCTCGCGGATCGCCTGATGCATCTCGGCGACCACGCGTCCGGCTCGGCGCATCGCGGCCAGGTCCTGCTCGCGACGTACCGGCAGCTGCCGCATCGGATCAGCTCTTCCGCGACGTGTCGACCGCGGCCGTGAGCAGAGCGAACACGCTGTCAGGCGTGCCGACACCGTCGATGACCACCAGGCGGTCGAGTTTCTGATAGTGCTCGATCAGCGGCGCTGTCTGCTCTTCGTAGAGATCGAGCCGGCGATTGATCGCGTCGGTCGTGTCGTCGTCGCGCTGCATCACATCACCGCCGCACACGTCGCAGATCCACTGGGTGTGCTCGCGACCGGTGGCCATGTAGTTCGTGCCGCAGTCACGGCACACGCGCCGCGACGAGATCCGCTCGAGGACGAGCTCGCGAGGAACATCGAGGTCGATCACCACGTCGATCGGTCTCTGGGCGGTGATCCGATCGAGCTCGAGGGCCTGACCAACCGTCCGCGGGAACCCGTCGAGGATGTATCCACGGGTTCGCGCGTCGTCACGAGCGAGTCGTTCGGCGACGATGCCGATCATGATCTCGTCGCCCACCAGGCCGCCGGCGTCCATGACCCGCTTGGCCATCTCACCCAGCTCGCTGCCTTCACGAACCGCCGATCGAAGCATGTCGCCCGTCGAGATGTGAGGCACGACGAAATGGCGCGACAACCGCACGCACTGCGTGCCTTTGCCAGCGCCCTGCCGACCAAGGAGGATGAGTCGCGCCCCCGGAATCATGCGATTCAGCAGCCCACGGCGCGGCGCTGGGCCGATCGCCCAGCGATCACTTCAGGAATCCCTCGTAGTTGCGCAACATGAGTTGGCTGTCGATCTGGCGCATCAGTTCGAGTGCCACGCCCACGGCGATCAGAACGGTGGTGCCGGCAAATGGGAAGCTTTGAACGTCTCCGACCCACAGCAGCAGGTAGGGCAGGATCGCGATGACGGCGACGAACACGGCGCCGGGCAAGGTGATCCGGTTGACGGCCTTGCCGAGGTAGCGCTCGGTCTGCGGCCCTGGCCTGATGCCGGGGATGAACCCGCCCTGACGGCGCAACTGATCGGCCTGACGGATCGGATCGAACGCGATCGAGTTGTAGAAGTAGGCGAAGGCGACGATCAAGAGCGAGAACAAGATGATGTAGACGATGTTCTGGCTGTTGACGATGTACGTGTCGACCTTGTCGACGATCCAGCCGCGCCATCCCTCACCGCTGCCGAGCATGTTCGACAGCAGCACCGGAAGCAACAGGACCGAACTGGCGAAGATGATCGGCACGATGCCGCTCTGGTTCACCTTCAACGGGATGTAGGTGTTCTGACCGCCGTACATCCGCCGTCCGACCACTCGCTTCGCGAACTGCACCGGGATACGACGTTGCGCCAGCTCGACCCGCACGACGGCGACCACGATGCCGATGCTCAGCAGCACGAGGATGCCGAACACGAACCACTTCTTGCTCTGCAGGATCGAGTAGTAGTTGTACGGCAGATCGCTGACGACCGAGGCGAAGATGATCATGCTCATGCCGTTGCCGATGCCGCGCTGGCTGATCAGCTCGCCCAACCACATGATCATGGCCGTGCCGGCCACGAGGGTGAGGATGACGAGGAACCCGCGCGGCCACATGCCGTCGGGGAGCAGCCTCACATTCGGAACGGATTGAGCGGCACCGAAGAACGCGCTCCCTCGGCCCTGGCCGAAGATGAACGTGAGACCGGTTGCCTGGAGCAACGCGATGGCGATCGCCAGATAGCGCGTGTACTGCGTGATCTTGCGTTGTCCGACCGCGCCCTGCTGTTGCAGTTGCTCGAGCTTCGGGATCACCACGCCGAGCACCTGCATGATGATGCTCGCCGTGATGTACGGCATGATGCCGAGCGCGAAGATCGAGAAGCTGCCGAACGCTCCACCGGAGAACAGGTTCAGGAAGCCGAGCGTGCCTTGTGAGCGAACGCCTTCTTCAAACTGACGGACGGCGTCGGCGTCGATGCCCGGGGCCCGAACGGCGACACCGAGTCGATAGATGGCAACGATCCCGAACGTGAACAGGATCTTGTTTCGCAGGTCGGCGACTTTGAAGATGTTCTTGATGTTCGAGAACACAACGCTCCTTGAGAGGCGGGCGAGGCGACGTGTGCCGGCTGGGGAGACGACTGGGCGATGCTACGACGTGAGCGCTCGAGACGAGCGCCAGGTCGTGACGATCTCTAGCGGTTGGTGAACTGGTTGCCCTTGACCGGCGGTCGTCCGGACTTGAACGGCAACGGCAGGATGGTCACCGAGCCACCGGCGGCTTCGATAGCCGTCTGGGCAGCCTTCGACACGCCATGGGCGGTCACATCGACCTTGGTGGTGATCTCGCCACGCGCGAGCACCTTCACGAACGTGCCCTTGCGCACGAGGCCGCTGGCCACGAGCACCTCGGGACCGACCGACGACTCGCCGAGCGCAGCGACCTGGTCGAGGTTCACCGGTGAGTACTCGACGCGGAACGGGTTGTTGAACCCCTTCAGCTTCGGGACGCGCTGCTTGAGAGGCATCTGGCCGCCCTCGAAGCCTCGAGCGACCTTGCCGCGACCACGTGAGTGCTGTCCTTTGGTACCGGCGCCGGCGGTCTTGCCACCCTTGCCGCCGATGCCACGACCGACGCGCTTCTTGGCCTTGTTCGAACCCGGTGCGGGCGAGATCTCGTCGACGCGCATCAGTTGCTCTCCTGGTTTTCGGTGACCTCGATGAGGTGAGGCACGCGAGCGAGCATGCCGCGGATCTCGGGTCGGTCGGGCAGGGTGTTGACGTTGCCGATCCGACCGAGGCCGAGGGCGCGCAAGGTGCCGACGGCCTTGGGCTTGTTGGCGATCGCCGAGCGAACCTGGCGAACGGTGAGGGTCTTTTCACCCTCGTAGGTGTTGGGCCTGCGACCGGGCATCAGTGCGTCTCCCCTGCGGCGCGCGCCTTCTGGCGCTCGTTGTACGAGTTGAGCACGCCCTTCGGCACGAAGTCCTCGGCAGCGAGGCCGCGACGGGCGGCGACGACATCGGGGCGCTGCAACGACTTGAGACCGTTGATCGTGGCGCGGGCGACGTTGATGGCGTTCGACGAGCCGAGCGACTTGCACAGCACGTCGTGGACGCCGGCCTCTTCGAGGATGATGCGCGCCGCGCCACCGGCGATCACACCGGTACCTGCAGCGGCCGGCTTCATCAGCACTCGGCCGGCAGAGTTGACGCCGATGATCGGGTGGGTGATGGTGCTTCCGGCGAGCGGCACATCGAACAGGTTGCGCTTTGCTTCCTCGGTGCCCTTCTGGATCGCGAGGGGCACCTCTTTGGCCTTGCCGTAGCCGAGGCCGACACGACCGTTGCCGTCACCCACCACGACGAGCGCGGTGAAGCTGAAGCGGCGGCCACCCTTGACGACCTTGGCCACACGGTTGATCGTGATGACGCGCGACTCGCGAAGCCCGTTGGGGTCGGGAGTGGGCTCGTTGCCACCGCGGTTGTCGCGGTTGCCGTAGTTGCTGGGACCAGCCATCAGAACTCCAAACCTGCTTCACGGGCTGCGGAGGCGACCGCAGCGATCCGGCCGTGATAGGCGAAGCCACCACGATCGAACACGACCTTGTCGATGCCGGCGGCCTTCGCACGCTCGGCGACCAGCTGACCCAGACGGGTTGCTGCCTCGACGTTCGAGCCGCGACCGACCACGCGTTGCGTGGCCTCGTTGCTCGAAGCCGATGCGATGGTCACGCCGAGATCGTCGTCGATGACCTGCAACACCAGGTGCTTGTTGGAACGGTAGACCGCGAGGCGCGGGCGCAACGCAGTGCCGTGGATCTTCTTGCGCACGCGGCGGTGGCGGATGAGGCGACCTTCGCGACGCTTCTGAGCGACCTTCGTCATGGCGTCCTCACTTCTTTCCGGTCTTGCCGGCCTTGCGCAAGACCTTCTCGCCGAGGTAGCGAACGCCCTTGCCCTTGTAGGGCTCGGGCTTGCGGATGGAACGGATGTTGGCGGCAACCTGACCGACGACTTCCTTGTCGATGCCCTTGACGATGACCCGCGTCTGCGACGGGGTCTCGAAGGTGATGCCTTCGGGAGCGGTGACCACGACTGGATGGCTGAATCCGAGCGCCAGACGCAACGTCGTGGCGGCTTGGGCCTCGGCGCGATAGCCGACGCCGATGATCTCGAGCTCCTTGGTGAAGCCATCGGTGACGCCGATGACCATGTTGCTCACCAGCGTGCGGCTGAGGCCGTGCAGCGAGCGGTTCTCGCGTGCGTCATCGGGACGCTCGACGAGCAAGTTGCCTTCATCGCGGCGGACGGTGATGGCACCGGGGAGGGTGCGGCTGAGGGTGCCCTTCGGACCCTTCACGGTGACGTCGGGGCCAGCGATGCTGACGTCGACGCCGCCGGGAACGGCGATGGGGGCTTTACCGATGCGGGACATGTCGTGTACTCCTCAACTCACCAGACGTAGCAGAGGACTTCGCCGCCCACGTTGCGCTTGCGCGCATCGCGGTCGGTCATCAGCCCGTTGCTGGTGGACAGGACGGCCACGCCTAGACCGCCGAGGACACGCGGAATCGCGTTGCCCTTGCGGTAGACCCGAAGGCCGGGGGTGGAGATACGACGAAGACCCGAGATCGTGCGGTGCCGATCGGCGGAGTACTTCATCTGGATGGTCAACACGTCGCCAGGACCCGTCGTCGAGGGCGCCACGGCGAAACTGCCGATGTAGCCCTCTTTCTCGAGGATCTTCGCGAGTGCGATCTTCTGCTTGCTGCAGGGCATGCGGACCTCGTCGTGCATCGCCGTGTTGGCGTTGCGGATACGAGTGAGCATGTCGGCGATGGGATCAGTGAGCATGGTTCCTCCTCACCAACTGGCCTTGGTCAGACCCGGGATCTCGCCTGCGTGAGCCATCTCACGCAGACAGATCCGGCACAGGCCGAACTGGCGATACACGGAACGGGCGCGACCACAACGGCGGCAACGGGTATAGCCGCGCACCTTGTACTTGGGCTTGGCGTTCGCCTTGTTGATCTGGGACTTCTTTGCCATCTCGTTGCCCTTCCCTTACTTCTTCTTCTTCGCCGCGGACTTGGAGGCACCCTTGCCACCACGTACCGGGCCACGACGCTTGAGTTTCTTCGGAGCGGCATCCGCATCGACGCCGCGCTTGAACGGGAAGCCGAACGAGTCGAGCAGAGCCCTGCCCTGCTCGTCGGTGGCTGCCGTGGTCACGATGGTGATGTCCATGCCGCGAGGGCTGTCGATCTTGTCGTAGTCGATCTCGGGAAACACCGTCTGCTCGTTGAGGCCGAAGGTGTAGTTGCCACGACCGTCCCAGCTGTGTGCCGGGAGACCCCGGAAGTCACGGATACGGGGGATCGCAACCGCGATCAGGCGGTCGAGGAACTCCCACATCCGATCGCCGCGCAAGGTGACCTTGCAGCCGATGGACTGTCCTTCTCGCAGCTTGAAGCTCGCCACCGAGGTACGTGCCTTGGTGACGATGGGCTTCTGACCCGAGATCTGGGTGAGGTCGCGCACGGCGCCTTCCAACAGCGACGGCTGCTGGGTGGCCTTGCCGACACCCATGTTGATCACGATCTTCTCGAGCTTGGGAACCTGCATCACGTTGGTCAGACCGAGCTGCGTGAGCAACGCACCCTTGACCTCGTCGTTGTACTTCTGCTTGAGCCGCGGACCTGCTGGTGCGGTCTTGATGTCTGTGCTCACCCGATCACCTCTCCGGTGCGCTTGGCGACTCGGACCTTCTTGCCGTCGGCCCCGAGCTGGTAGCCGACCCGAGTCGGCTTGCCCTTGTGGACCAACATGACGTTGCTGGCATCGACGGGCATGTCGCGGTCGATGATGCCGCCTTGCTGATTCGCACTGCGGGCCTTCTGATGCTTCTTGGCGGTGTTGACGCCGGTGACGATCACCTGGTTGTCGGACGGCATGACTCGGGCGACTTCGCCCTCCTTGCCCTTGTCCTTGCCAGCGATGATCACCACGGTGTCACCTTTTCTCAGCTTCATCTCAGAGCACCTCCGGAGCCAGGGAGACGATGCGCATGAACTTCTTGTCGCGCAGTTCACGGCCGACTGGGCCGAAGATGCGCGTGCCACGCGGGGTGAGGTCGTCTTTGATGATGACGGCCGCATTCTCGTCGAAACGGATGTAGCTGCCATCGGGACGGCGCTTTTCCTTCTTGACGCGAACGACGACGCACTTGACCACGTCGCCCTTCTTCACGCCGGCGCCAGGGATGGCGTCTTTCACGGCGGCGACGAAGATGTCGCCGATCGAGGCGTAGCGACGACGAGTGCCGCCGAGCACCTTGATGCAGAGCACTTCCTTCGCGCCGCTGTTGTCGGCAACGCGGAGACGGGATTCCTGCTGGATCACTTGGCACGCTCCAACACTTCGATGACGCGCCAGCGCTTCGACTTGCTGAGCGGGCGGGTCTCCATCACGCGAACCTTGTCGCCGATATTGACGTCGTTGGTCTCGTCGTGCGCGTACAGCTTCTTCGTGCGCAGCATGAACTTGCCGTACTTGGGGTGACGCACCCGCTCGACGACGGCGACGACCGCGGTCTTCTCCATCTTGTTGGAGACGACCACGCCTTCGCGTGTCTTCCGAGCGTGACGAACGTCGCCCTCGGTGGTGGTGATTTCTTCGGCCATGTTCAGTTCCCGCTCTCGGCGGCAGCGATCTCGCGCTGACGGATGTAGGTGTTGATGCGTGCGATCTGACGTCGCACCGTGTTGATCTCGGCGTTGTTGTCGAGCTGACCGGTGGCGTTGCGGAAGCGGAGGTTCAGCGCCTCCTGCTTCGTCGCGCGCAGCTCGTCGACCAGTGCCGACAGGGAGAGCTCCTTGAGCTCTGCGTTGGAGTGGGCCATCAGTAGATCTCCTCGCGGGTGATGATGCGAGCCTTGATGGGCAGCTTCTGGATCGCCTTGTTCATGGCGGCCTTGGCCGTCTCCTCGTTCGGGTACGAGAGCTCGAACAGAACTCGGCCCGGCTTCACGACGGCCACCCAGAACTCCGGGTTGCCCTTGCCGGAACCCATGCGGGTCTCGGCCGGCTTCTTCGTGACGGGCTTGTCAGGGAAGACGTTGATCCACACCTTGCCACCGCGCTTGATGGCGCGGGTCATGGCGATACGGGCGGCCTCGATCTGGCGGGCGGACAGCCAACCGGGCTCGAGCGCCTGGATGCCGTACTCACCGAAGGCGAGGCTCGAACCACCCTTGGCCATACCGGTGGTACGGCCGCGGTGGTGCTTGCGGTGTGCGACTTTGCGGGGCATCAACATGATGGTCAGTCCTCCCCACGGAAGTGAGGTGCTTCGTGCCCTTCGTGGGTACGACGAGCGATGTCTTCTTCTTCATCGAGCAACTTCTCGAGCTCGGGATCTGCTTCCTTGATCAGCGGCGTGGCCTCGGGCTCGATCTCGTCGAGCTTGCGGGGGCCGGCGGAGCTGACCACGCGGCGCGGTGCTGCGGTGCCAGACGTCTCGCCCACCGCCATGGCGGCTTCGCGGGCGATCTTGTCGTCGGTCTGGGCCTTGTAGGGGACGATGTCGCCCTTGTAGATCCAGACCTTCACGCCGACTCGGCCGCTCGAGGTACGGGCTTCACGCATGCCGTAGTCGATGTCGGCGCGCAGCGTGTGCAGCGGCACCCGGCCTTCGCGGTACCACTCGGTGCGGCTCATCTCGGCGCCGCCGAGACGGCCGGAACACTGCACCCGGATGCCGAGGGCACCGGCGCGCTGGGCGTTCTGAACCGCACGCTTCATCGCCCGGCGGAAGGCGATGCGGTTGACCAGCTGGTCGGCCACGCCTTGGGCGATGAGCGCTGCGTCGAGTTCGGGGCTCTTGATCTCGACGATGTTGAGCTGGACCTTCGGGTTGCCCGTGATCTGGGTGAGCAGAGCGCGGAGCTCATCGGCCTGTGCGCCGCGACGACCGATGACGATTCCCGGACGGGCGGTGTGGATGTCGATGCGAACCTTGTCACGGGTGCGCTCGATCTCGATGCGGCTGACCGCGGCGGACTCGAGCTTGGTCATGAGTGCCCGGCGGATCTTCCAATCCTCGGTCAGGTACTCCTTGTAGTCACGCTCGGAGAACCAACGGCTCTTCCAATCCGTGGTCACGCCCAGGCGGAAGCCGTAAGGGTTGATCTTCTGGCCCATGTGTCAGCTCTCCTCGCCGTCGGCGGCTGCGTCATCCGCTGACGTGGATTCGTCGTTGTTGTTGCTGCCAGGTGCGCTGAAGCCGGCGGCTTCAGCGTTGTCGGCGGTGTCGAACCACACCTCGGCAACCGTCTGGTTGTAGTAGCGACTGCCGGGCACGTGATAGAGCATCGAGTCGGCGTTGCCCTTGATCTCGAATCCGTCGGGGGCGCTCCCATCGGCGAGCGGAGCTGCCGAACCGGGCAATGCCGGCGCCGAACCCGCTCCGTCGGAGACGTCCGAAGCATCGCTTGCATCGGAGGACTCGCTGGAGGTCTCGCCGTCGACGGTGTCGCCCTTGAGGCCCGCTGCGCGCTGGCGGCTGCGCTCGACTCGGTCACGACGACTGGCGACCGTTCCACCGGCCGCAGCG
>JAYUSX010000209.1:0-4434 GCA_043755475.1 Actinomycetota bacterium | reverse complement strand
CACACGAAGAAGCCGATCAGCAACAGGAACGGCAGCAACTGACCAGCCCAACTCCAGAACCAGCTCGTCTGCGGGGTCTTGAAATCGAGATCGACGTTCTGCTCGCGCAACAGCGCTTCGTCGGTCTCGCTGAGACCCCGCTGGCCGCCACCGGTGGCGGTGAACGTGTCGCCGTTGTCGAGTTCGCCGGTGATGCGATTGTTGGTGTTGTTCACGACGACGCTCTTCACGTTGCCCTTCTCGACGAGGGCGATGAACTCGGTGTAGGTGAGTTGGTCGCCTTCCTCGGTGGGCCAGAAGCGGGGCAGCACGAACATCGCCACGAGGACCGCGACCATCACCGGGAGCGTCCAACGGGGCCAACCGCCACCGAACGACGGCCTGCCGCTGCCACTACCACTACCGCCCTTGTCGGGAGGCTGATGGCCTGGCTGCTGGCGACCGCCGGGACTGCGGCCGGGCGGAGGCGGCGGCGGAGGCGGAGGCAGATTGCTCATGGATCCATGTTACGGGCTTCGATGGGCCAAGAAGCGGTCGCGCCCGGGGTGACACCTGTTCAGACCCTGCTCCCCTCGTGCTCCTGCGGTGTGGCATCCACCACACGTCCGAGCACCATCTGTACCGTGTTTTCGATGTCCCGACAGTGCTCCCGCACCGGCTGCGCCGCTTCGGCCGATGCGACCCTGACATATCACTACGGTCGATCGCTGGTGTGGATCGACGATCGGTCGCCCGAGCGCGACCCGCACAGCTACGACCTCTGTTGGCGTCACGCCGAACGACTGTCGGTGCCCAACGGCTGGCGGCTCGAGGATCGACGCGGCGCCAGCCAGCATCGTCTGGCCGGCTGAACCCGGCGCCCGCCGGTCGCTACCCTGGTCGCCCATGTCGCCCTCCTTCGGCACGCCAGTGCGACCGTCACAGCCGCTCCGGGTGGCCGAAGGCGAGAGCCGCATCACCGTCGGCATCGCCGTCACGACGTGGGCGGCGTGCTGGTTCGCCGGAAACCTCGTCGGCGCAGCGGCCCTCGCTGTCTCCGGCCACGACGCGAACGGTGATGTCCCGATCTGGCTCACGATGCTGGGCGCACTGGGTCTGTGGATCCCCACGCTCGTCGGTCTGCAGTTCACCAGCCAACGGTTCGGTCTGCGCAGCATCGTTCGTGACTACGGCGTGTCGTTCCGCCCCGTCGATCTGCTGGGCATCCCGGTCGGGGTGCTCACCCAACTCGTCCTCATCCGCCTGCTGTACTGGCCGCTCAAGTCGTGGTGGCCCGACACGTTCTCGAGCCCGAAGGTCTAGGAGTCGGCTCGCAACCTGTACGAGAGTGCCGACGGACTGTGGCTGGTCGGGCTGGTCCTGCTCGTGGTGGTCGGAGCGCCCGTGGTCGAGGAACTGCTCTACCGGGGCCTGCTCCAGAACGCCTTCCGCCGCCGGGTGAGCGATGGTGCTGCCCTTGCAGTCGTGGCGCTGTGGTTTGCGCTCATCCACTTCCGGCCGGTCGAGTATCCGGGTCTGATCGTCGTGGGTCTGGTGCTGGGCACCTGCGCGCTCGTGACCGATCGGATCGGGATGAGCATCGTCGCCCACTGTGCGTTCAACGCGACCGGGCTGATCTGGGTCGCGACCAGGTGACACCGCAGCGATCGATGCCCCTGCGAGAATGGCCGCGATGGTGGACGACATGAGCACGCGCGCCCCGGAGGACGACGACGACCTCTCCGACCTCGACGTCGCCGGCGTCGCCGGCATCACCCGCGTCACCCGCGTCGCCGACGTTGCCGACGGTGGGGCGGAACCGTGGTCGGAGGCCGACGCTCACGGCATGCCGCGACCGAGGCCGTCGTTGCCGGTGCGCGTCATGCGGCGGATCATGCGCCGTCCGCAGGACTGGATCGATCGGCCGTGGCCCGCCGAGCGAATCGTCCGCTTCGTGCTCACCGCGTTGTTGCTGGGTGGTTCCACATGGGCCGCGCTGCAGACCGTGCACCCCGACCTGGTGCTCACGAACAACACCCCGACCGGCGGCGACATGGGAGCCCACGTCCTCGGGCCGGCGTTCCTCCGCGACCACCTGCTGCCCAACCTGCAGCTGAGCGGGTGGAGCAACGACTGGTACGCAGGCCTGCCGATGTACCGCTTCTACATGGTCATCCCGGCGCTGCTGATCGTGGCGCTCAACGTGGTGCTGCCGTATGGCATCGCGTTCAAGATCGTGGTCGTCGCCGGCATCGTCACCCTGCCACTGTGCTGCTGGGCATTCGGTCGGCTCGCCCGGTTCCGCTACCCGCTCCCCGAGCTGTTCGCGCTGGCCGGGCTCTTGTTCTTGTTCGACGAGAGCTTTTCGATCTACGGCGGCAACGTGAAGAGCACGATGGCGGGCGAGTTCTCGTTCTCCATCGCCCTCTCGCTCGGCATGCTCGGCCTCGGCCTGCTCGCCAACGGGCTCGAGACCGGCAAACATCGCTCGAAGGCGGCGATCGTCCTGGCGCTGGCATGCCTCTCGCACGGCATCGTTTTGATCTTCGTGGCATTGGGAGCGCTGCTGCTGTGGATGGTGTGGATGGACCGCAAGCGCTTCGCCTACGGCTTCACCACCGGCCTCACGGCGTTCCTGCTCGCCGCGTTCTGGGTGGTGCCGTTCCTGTTCAACCACGCGTACATGACCGACATGAAGTACGGCTTCCGGCCCTCGGGCGCGAGCGACTCGTTCTGGGACATGTTCTTCCCGCTCACCACCTTCTTCGACGTGTTCATCACCGCCTTCGCCGTGATCGGCTTCGTGGCGAGCATCGCCCGACGACACCTCAATGGGTCGTGGATGGGAATCACCACGTTGGCGCTCGTGGCTGGCGTGTACATCACCCGCGACAGCCTGCCGATCATCGGTCTGCTGTGGAACCCGCGCCTGTTGCCGTTCGTGTACATCATGCGCTACCTGCTGATGATGGTGGGCATCGTCGAGTTGGCAGCCGTGATCACCCGCGGCGCCAAGGGTGTCCGCGAACTGCCCGACGGGACGTGGCTGAAGGTCGGGACATCGGTGGCCGCGGTGGTGGCGGTGAGCGTGCTCGCGATCGAGTTGATGTTCTTCCGGGTGATGCCTGGCGCCACGTTCACGACGCACAACGGCGAGTCGGTGTACACCTGGGGCATCGGTGGTCTGGAGGTGTCGTTGCCGGCCACGTCCACCGACGCGCTCAGCGATTCCTGGTCTCGCTACAACTTCACGGGGTACGAGGACAAGCCTGCCTACGGCGAGTACAAGGGTCTGGTCGACGCGATGGCGTCCCTCGGCGACGACCCGTCGAACGGCTGTGGCCGCGCGATGTGGGAGAACAACAAGGAGAACGGCAAGTACGGCACGACGATGGCGTTGATGCTGTTGCCGCACTGGACCGACGGCTGCATCGCCAGCATGGAGGGGTTGTTCTTCGAGGCATCCGGCACCACGCCGTACCACTTCGTCACGGCTGCAGCGATGAGCGAGAGCAGCTCGAACCCCGTTCGGCAGTTGCGCTACGACAACAACAACGCCGCGCTGGGCGTGCCGTACCTGCAGTCGCTGGGCGTGAAGTACGTGATGGTCTTCACCGAAGCCGCGAAGAAGCAGGCCGACGGCCAGCCCGAGCTCACGCTCGTGCGCCAGACCGGCCCATGGAACGTGTACTCGGTCGCCGGCAGCGACCTCGTCGTGCCGCTCGACACCCAGCCGGTGGTAGTGGCGGGCCGCGAGGGCGATCCACGCGAACGAAACCTCGAGCTCGGGATGAGCTGGTTCCAACACCAGGACGAGTGGGCGGCGTTGCCCGCCGACGACGGCCCGGCCGCCTGGCAACGGATCGAGGTCGCTCCCGATGTCGCCCGCCGTCAGGTCGATCGGGTCGACATCGTCACACCGACCGCGGCGATCGATCCGGTGGCGCTCGATGCCGTGACGGTGAGCAACGTGGTGCTGGGCGAACAGGACCTCCGTTTCTCCGTCGATCAGATCGGCGTGCCGGTGTTGGTGAGGATGAGCTACTTCCCGAACTGGAACGTCTCGGGAGCCGAGGGCCCGTACCGCGTGGCGCCGAACATGATGGTCGTGATCCCCACCTCGAACGACGTGCACCTCACGTACGGCCGCAAGCCGCTCGACGTCGCCGCGTACGCGCTCACCGCCCTGGGCATCCTGTTGCTGTTCGGCTGGCGACGCCTCGGCGACGTGGTCTACCCGTCCTCGCGACCGCGAGCCGGTCTAGCCGGTTGGCTGAACGATCGCGATGACGACCTCGACCGCGACCTCGATGACGACCTCGACCTCGATGGCGATCTCGACCACCTCGACCTCGACCTCGACCGCGCCCCTGTCACGGGAAGCGTCACCGACCGCGGGCGGTCGCCGTGGGAGAGCGCGTCCGCCGACCCCACCACCCCGATGGTCGAGTCCGA
>JAYUSX010000208.1:0-4441 GCA_043755475.1 Actinomycetota bacterium | reverse complement strand
CGAGGCGTGTCCGCCGATTCTGGAACATCGACCTGCCCGACGGCATCGATCTCGCACCGATGCGCGAGTCGCCCATCATCGCTCGCTACGACACCGGTCAGAACGAACAGACGTGGCTCACGCGGGGGGCGGTGGCGGCAACTGTCGCCGCCCCTAAGCCGATCCTGGAGTTCGACCTCGACACGCTCGAGAGCGTCGATGCGCTCGCCACCGACTTCGTCATCGAGCGCACGGCGTCGGCCGACATGATCGTGGACGGCACGTGCATCTGGTTCGAGGCGGTTTTCGACGACGACATCGTGCTGTCCACCTCGCCGCTCGGCCCCGTCACCAGTTGGGGCAACCGCATGTACCGGCTCGATCAGGAGATCGCCAAGGGCGAGCAGCTCCGCCTCAATGTCCACATGGGTCGACTGGTCGATCCCGACACGTGGATCGTGATGCCGCTGTAGGCGTCCGCCGAGGGGTTGACGAGAGTCGAACTGCCGACTACACCGACGACTCGCGGCCGCACCGGGCCGAGCCGGGCGGTCCCAGACCGCCGCATCCGGATGTGCTCATCACCAGCCTTGCTCTCGATGCAAGGATGATCGGATGCCGCTCGTCATCGACTGCGTTCTGATCGACTGTGTCGACCTCGACGCGATGACCGCGTTCTGGTGCCAGGCACTCGACCTCGAACACGTGTGGACCGGGCCCTCCGGGGGGCATCTGCTTGCCGCGGTGGACGGATCCGGGCGTCGGCTCGGTCTGATGCCGAACGAGGACGCGAAGACCGCCAAGAACCGAGTTCACTTCGATCTTCGCCCGGACGACCAGCAAGCGGAAGTCGAACGATTGGAAAGCCTTGGGGCGCGACGCATCGACATCGGGCAAGCCGGGGTCACGTGGGTGGTGATGGCCGACCCGGAGGGCAACGAGTTCTGTGTGTTGCGCTCGGTCGCTCAGAAGGAGCAAGACCAGTCGCGACCCAGCGCTCGCTAGATCCGATCACGCACCCCGGGGGCTGAGCAACCTCCACGTGTGGAGCCTGGCACTGCCCGCCCGGCATGTCACACACCGTCTACTCGCCGACTCACCCCGGCCGGGGCAATGCCTGTTGGAACCTGACGATGCTGAAGTCCCAGGCACCCCCGACCGCCAGGTCGCGAACCGGCCACAGGTTCGGAACGGCGCGGAGTTCGATGCCTGCAGCCACGTGGCAGCCGATGAGATCATCGAGTCGCTCGACGTCGATCGGCTCGACTGCGGTGTCGCTGACCCACTGTCCCGACGCATCCGTCCACGGGCGGAACACCGATCCGTCGAAGCGGTATCGGTACAACACGGTGGACGCGAGGATCGGGAGCCATCGGAGTTCGATCGCATGAACCCGTTCTGCAACCGTGCTGAATGCCTCGCGGAACTGGTACCGCTCGATTGCGCCTCGTGGCCAGGCCGTCACGCGAGGGCAGTCGCGCGGAAACCAGTAGAGAGGCGCATGTTCGGCGTCGATGGCCCAGACCGACGGCGGTTGGCCGGGGTTCGTGGCCGGAACGTGAGGCGTGAACCGCCCGATCGCCGGATCGGGGCTGAAATGGAAGAGTTCCACACCCCAGATCCTGGCACTCACCCACGAGCAAGCCCCTTGCAACTGGATCCGATGGCCTTTCGCTGGGCGGCGGGTGTGACGTTGTCCGGGGTCGCGATACGTTGCGATTGTGATCCGTTCTCGTTCCGGCGGGCGTTCGCTCCTGGTATTGGCGGCATTGCTCGCTGCATGTGGGGAGACTGATGTCAGCGTGGTCGAGGTCGAAGCAGCTGCATCGACCGGCGGCATCGGTCCGGCACCGACCTCGCTCACATCGGTGCCCACGTCGTCGTCGTCCGTCGAGCCGACAGCGAGCATGGGCACGAACACGAGCGCCGACGCTGCGACGACAACGCTGGCGACGCCCCAGCTCGCGCGGCCGATCATCGATGTCGACTGGTGTCGCCCGACATTGGCAGGTACCAGAGATGGGGCGCTCGAGGGCGCCTATCTGTGGGCGCGGTTGGATGGGCTGCCAATCCAAGTGTTCGTCCCGGCCGGGGGCAGTGTCAGCGGCCAGTTCGCGGTCTCGGTCCGCGTCACGGCCAACCTCCGATTCATCGCTGACTGGGCGAACACGGAGGTGAACGGTCGACCTGCCCGGATCACCTTCTCGAAGCTGACCCGGGGCGAGCTTCTCTGGCCGTTGCCCGACGGCAGCGAGGCGTACCTGCGTACCTCGACCATGACCAGCGACGAACTCATCGCCCTCGCGGCCACGCTCGAGGCGCGACCGCTGACCGACACGCTCCCCGGCTTCGACACCACGAGCGCCGCCTACGATCTCTCCGCCGAGGCCATCACCCCAATCCCGATCGACACCATCGTCGAGACCGCCTGCTCGACGGAGGATGGGGCTTGGATGACTGCGACCGTGATCGAGGGCACGCTCATCCAGGGACTCTTCCTGACCGATCGGCCGGCGGTGCCACTGGCCACACGTGAGCTCACCAACGGACGCCTGCTGGTCGTCACGGGCCGTGAAGACATCGCCGACCGCTCGCAAGAGGTCCTCGACAGCGTCCGTGACACCACCGACGACGAATGGGCAGCCCTCACCGCAGCCGACGCCAGCGCCTTCGAACAGGCCACCGACGAACAAGCAGGTGAGTGACCGAGACACGAGGCCGGAGGTTCAACTGCTCGACGCGACCCAAACCGCGTCGGCGGTTCCAGCTCATCGCCTGGTTCGCCTGGTTCGCCTGGGTCCGTGACGATCGCAGGTCGGTCCTGTAGCTCGCCCGCGCCGGGTTCGTGTACCCGGCGAGGAACCCGGCGATCGCCAGTTCGTCGGGCGTCCCCATTCAGAGCTTGAAACTTGTCAACGTCGGCACCTATTATGCAACCATATGGTTGTAGATCACGCAGTGGGGCTCAGCGATCGTGAAGTGGACCGGATCTTTCGAGCGCTGGCCGACGCGACGCGACGCGACATCGTTCGGCGCACGCTCGGCGGCGAAGCCTCGGTGTCGGAGCTGGCGGGCGCCTACGACATGTCGTTCGCTGCCGTCCAAAAGCACGTCGCCGTCTTGGAGGGAGCAGGTCTTGTGACCAAACGCCCCCTTGGTCGTGAGCGGATGGTCCGCGGCAACCTTCACGCCATCCAGCGTGCACAGGCGTTGCTCGAGCGGTACGAGCAGATCTGGCGATCTCGCATCGACCGCCTCGACGAACTTCTCGCCGACATCGACGAGTGATCCCGACGCATCAAGGAGAACAACAACCCATGCCCATCACCTCGGTCGAGAAGGATCTCGACGAACTCACCATCACCGTCGTCGCCGACTTCGCCGCCACGCGCGAGCGATTGTGGGAGGCGTACACAGACCCCCGCCAGATCGAGAAGTTTTGGGGCCCCGTCGAGTGGCCCGCCACGTTCACCCGGCACGACGTGTTCGTCGGCGGACGGTCCACATACTTCATGACCGGACCGGACGGCCAACGCTCCGCCGGCTTCTGGGAGTTCCTTGCGGTCGACGACGGCAGGTTCTTCGAGGTCCGAGACGGATTCGCCGACGAGGAGGGTCAGGAGAACACCGCCATGCCATCGATGCGGATGACCTTCTCCTTCGAGGACACTGACGACGGCTCACGCCTCGTCACCACGACCCAATTCGGCTCACTCGATCAACTCGAACAACTGCTCGACATGGGTATGGAAGAGGGCATGGCGTCGGCCATGGGCCAGATCGATCATGTGCTCGCCGACCTCGAGTCCTTTGCCGCCGGCCGCGGAACCGAACAGCAGATCTTGTCCGACACCCAGGTCCGCATCGCGCGCATCATTCGCGGCACCGTCGAACAGGTGTGGCACGCCCATCACGACCCCGTCACGCTGCAGAAGTGGCTGCTGGGACCGGACGGGTGGACCATGCCCGTCTGCGAGACGACGACCGAAGTCGGCCGGGCCTACCGCTACGAGTGGGAACCCGCGGAGGCATCCGAGGAAGGCTCGCCCGGACGGTTCGGCTTCGAGGGCGAGTTGCTGGAGTTCGACCCACCACACCGTGCGGTCACGACCGAGCGCATGATCGGGATGGAGGGTCCAGGCAACCGGAACGAGCTGAGCCTCACGCCGTCTTCTGGCGGCACCCTGCTGAGCATCGTCATCACCTTCCCGAGCGCCGAGGTTCGCGACACCGTGCTCGACACAGGCATGGTCGACGGGATGGAGACCAGCTATGCCCGTCTCGAAGGCGTGCTCGCATGAGCCCGATCAACCGAGATCCTGACCCACCAACGCCACGCTGACCCGAACCGCCCGTCCCACATCACGCCGCATTCGTGGCGTTTGGGCTCGACCACTTCAGGGGAACAAACAGGTGTGATCGAGACCCCACCAGACCCAACTGTCACCGCCGTGTTGGCCAC
>JAYUSX010000207.1:0-4445 GCA_043755475.1 Actinomycetota bacterium | reverse complement strand
TCTTGGCCGTGCCGCCTCCGCCCAGCAGGCCGGCGCCGGCGAGCTTCTCCACCCCGACCGCCAAGCCGTAGTCGACCTCGCCGGACTTGACGGCCATGATCACGGTACGCAGCGCGGTCGCCCCGGTTGCACAGGCATTGGCCACGTTGTACACGGGGATGCCGGTCTGGCCGATCTGCTTCTGGAGCTGTTGTCCGAATCCGGAACTGGCGTTCATCAGGTTCCCGGCCGCGAGGATGCCCATCTCGCGCATGGTGACCCCGGCATCGGTCAGCGCGCCCATGGCGGCCTCGGCGCCCAGATCGACGACGTCCTTGTCGGCGTGCTTGCCGAACTTCGTCATCGTGATTCCGAGGATGTACACGTTCTCGGCCATGTGGGTCTCCTTCGAGTGGTCCGGTGTGATCCGGTGTGATCCGGTGTGAAGCGGTGTGAAGCGGTGATCAGGCCGGCTCGAAGCCGAAGCCGATCGCCTCGGTGCCGTTGTCGTCGGTGCCGAGCGAGATGGTGGTGAGGCGAACGCGCATGCCCAGGGTGACGTGTTCGGGGTCGGGCGCGGTGTTGACGATGTTGCCGCGCACGCTGGTGCCGTCGCAGTCGATGATCGCCGAGACGAACGGCACCGGGACACCGGGCGCGGCGAACGTGACGATCGTGAACGCACGCACCTCGCCGTCGGTGGCGACGTCGACGGGTTCGAACGTGGTGCCGAAACAGCCGGCACAGGCGTTGCGCCGGTCGAAGAACCGAGCACCGCACGAGGTGCACTGATTGGCGACGAGGTGCGGCCGGTCACCCAGCACGAGGTACTGGACGAGCGGAACCTGGGTGGGGGCGGCTGCGGTGTCGGTCACCTTGTGAACGTTACCCAGCGACCTGTCGTCGCTTCGGACCGAACGGCCCTTCGTCGGGACCGCCGCACGAAGGCGCGCACGGGCGTTGCGATCGGGCGGTCGGACGAGGCACAATAGTGGGATACATTCCCAATATTGAGAACGCGTTGGGAACCATCCCTGTGAGAATCGAAGGCCCGTCATGTCTCTCCGTTCGAATCCCCACCCCATCACACACCCTGTGGCGGCCGGCCCATCGATTCGTCGTCGCCGTGGCCTCGACGGTCGGGGGCCGGTCGGTCGGGGGCCGGTCGGTCGGGGGCCGGTCGGTCGGAGGTTGGTCGGTCTGGGGTTGGTCGGCGCCGTCGCGCTGCTCGTCTCGTGCGGCGACGATGGTGCCAGTGGCGAGCGGTCCACATCGACGGTCCTCGTCGACGGCAAGCCGCTGATCGTCGTGACGTACAGCATCCTCGGAGATGTGGTCTCCCAGTTGGTGGGAGATGCCGCGACGGTGCAGGTGATCATCCCGAACGGCCAGGACCCGCACGACTACGCCCCGTCGGCGCAGGATGTCGAGGCGATGCGAGGAGCGGCCCTGGTGGTGTCGAACGGCCTCGACCTCGAAGAGGGCATGGAAGACGCACTCACCTCGCTCCAAGAGGACGACATCCCGGTGTTCCATGCCAGCGACCACGTCACCCTTCGCGAGCTGAGCGAGGAGGAACAGGCGATCGACGAGGCGGCTCCCTCCGACGAGGGCCACGCGGACGAGCACGGCCACGGCGGCGAGGACCCGCACCTGTGGGCCGATCCACTGGTGATGCGGGAGATGGCGCCGGCACTCGCCGCGCAACTGGAACAGGTGCTCGGCGTGAGCCTCGACGAACAGTTGGCCGCCGTCGAGACCGAGATGACCGAGCTCGACGCCGAGGTCCGCGAGATCATGTCGGTCGTGCCATCCGGTGGATGCAGGTTGGTCACCGGCCACGAATCGCTCGGGTACTTCGCCGACCGGTACGGCTGCGAGCTGATCGGCGCGGTGATCCCGAGCCTGTCGTCGACGGCCGAGGCGTCGGCCAAGGACCTCGCCGCGCTGCTCGATGCAGCCACTGCGACCGGTGTGGCTGCGATCTTCACCGAGGTCGGCACGCCCTCGGACGTTGCCGAGCAAGTGGCCTCCGAGGTCGGTGTGCCGCTGATCGAGCTCCCGTCTCATAGTCTTCCGGCGACGGGGGGCTACCAAGCCTTCATCATCGAGCTGGCCACCAAGGTCGCTGCCGGGCTCACGGGTGCGTGACCCTGGTTCGGGCGAGGCAGGCGGTGACCACGAGTCCCCCTGTTCCTGCCATAGCTCGACCATCACCACCTCATGACCGATTTCCTCTTCAGCCCCTTCATCGACAACGACTTCATGACGCGCGCGCTCTCGGCCGGGGTGCTGGTGGCGATGTGCTGCGCGATCGTCGGTTCGTTCGTCGTGCTGCGCGGCCTGGCCTTCGTCGCCGACGCTCTGGCTCACGGCGTCCTGCCGGGCATTGCCACCGCCGTGCTCCTCGGCTGGCCGGTCGTGCTCGGTGCGGCGGCCGGCACCGTCGTGATGATGAGCGGTGTGAGCGTGATCACGCGGCGGTCGCGCCTGTCGAGTGACACGGCGATCGGGTTGTTCTTCGCCGGCATGCTCGCGCTCGGCGTCATGATCACGTCTCGGACGAAGAGCTTCACCGGCGACCTCACTCGCATCCTGTTCGGTGAGCTGCTCGGCGTGCGGATGAACGAGGTGGTCTGGCAGTCGATTGCCCTCGTGTTCGTGGCCGTCGTCGCCTGGGTGTGCCGCCGCCCGTTCCTCCTGTTGTGCATCCAGCCCGAACTGGCTGCGACGTCGGGGTTCCGCGTGCGCCTGTTCGAGACGTTGATGCTCATGGTGGTCGCCGTGGCGATCATCAGCTCCTTCCAGTCGGTCGGCACGCTGCTGGTGTTCGGCATGCTGCTGGCGCCCGCATCCACCGCCGCGCTCGTCTCGCGCCGGCTCGGAGCGATGATGGGGCTCGCTGCGATCATCGGGTCGCTGGCCACGTACGCCGGCTTGCTGCTCAGCTACCACGCCGGTCTCGCTGCCGGTGCCAGCGTGGTCGCCGTCGCCGTTGCGATCTTCCTGCTCACCTTCGCCGCCGTCGAGATTCGCGCCGCGATCACGGACCGCCATGGGGTCGGGGTGCCGCCTGCCTCGATGCAACGACACGGCCACGCGCACGACCACGGCCACGCGCACGGCCACGACCAGGGCCACGACGTGGGCCACGGTCTGCCGATCGAGGGTGTGTCGTGAACGACGGCTTTCGACAGGGAACGGGCACCACCGAATCGGTCACCGCGATCGAGGCGCGCGACCTCGACGTCGGGTACGCCGGGCGTGCGGTCGTGCGTGGCGTGAACATCGAGCTCCCGCCCGGTGGGTTGCTGTGTTTGATCGGAACCAACGGGTCGGGGAAGTCGACGTTGCTCAAGACCTTGGCCGGCCTGATCGAGCCGGTCGGTGGTTCGCTGTCGATCGCGGGTGGCCCACCGGGTGGTCAGCCGGCGCGTGTGGGCTACTTGGCTCAGCGCCCCGCGTCGTCCTACACCCTCCCGATCTGTGCAGCCGATGTGGTTGCCATGGGTCGGTTCGCGTCGCTCGGTCTGCTCCGCCGGGTACGTCACAGCGACCGGGTTCTGTGCGCCGAATCGATCGAGCGGATGGGCGTCACGCCGTTCGCGGACCGCCCCCTGCTCGAGCTGTCGGGCGGCCAGCAGCAGCGCACCCACCTGGCGCAGGCGTTGGCGCGACGGGCGGACGTGCTGCTGCTCGACGAACCGACGGCCGGCCTCGACCCGAGTGGTCGCGACACCTTCGCTCAGGCGATCCGCGACGAACGGTCGCGGGGATGTGCCGTCGCGATGGCCACACACGACCTCGCCGATGCCGAGGACGCCGACGTGGTGATCCTCATGGCTGGCCGCATCGTCGCATCGGGCTCGCCGACCGACGTGCTCACCGACGACAACCTCCGCGCCAGCTTCGGCTTCACGGGTCCCCACTGAGCCCGGTGCCCGGTCCGTCGATCGGCGCACCTCCCGTGGTTGCTGCGGTTCCTGTGGTTCCTTTGGTTCCCGCGATCGGTGTCTCTGACCGCGGGAACAGCGGATCCCGACGCACGGGATGCAGAGCGAGCAGCCGCCTCGCCCGGGCGACATCGACCGAGCGGCTCGGCTCGACGCGCTGGCACGCGGGGCACCACACAGAGATCCGCCCCCACGGGCTGTCGCGGTCGTTCCAGTGCGCGAGCGCCGCACCGCACACCGGGCAGGACTGACGGCCGTATACGAAGTGATCCGCCGTGCCGAGGCGGCGACCGGTGGTGTTGCGCGGACCCCGTTGCGCATGCATGCGGATCATCGGCACACCGATGTCCAGCAGTGACGCGAGGTCGACGATCCCACCCACCGGTTGGTTGGGCGAGATGCCCACGATGAAGGGCAACTCGACCGCGTAGACGTTGCCGAACCCCGCGACGTTGCGCTGGTCGAGCATCGCCGCGGCCAACGCGACGTCGGGGTCGCGCTGCAATCGCAGCG
>JAYUSX010000206.1:0-4455 GCA_043755475.1 Actinomycetota bacterium | reverse complement strand
CCATCGTCGCCCATCACCATGTCGAGCATCGGCTTCATCACGCGCAGGTCGGCACCGAGCAGGTCGGCCCACAGTTCCAGCGAGCGTTCGTAGGTGTCGGGGGCGATCTCGACGATCTCGGCACCCTGCGCTGCAAGCACATCAGCAGCGTGACGGATGGCCGCAGCCACCCCTTCGTGCGTGGTGCCTCCAGGCGGATCGGCGATGAGCGCCACCCGGAGCGGACGGCTGCGATCGAGATCGTCGAGACGCACCGGATACGCGAGCGGGTCGCGTTCGTGCGGTCCGGCGACCGCGAGGAGCCCGGCGCGCACATCGGCGACTCGGCGAGCCATCACCCCCTCCACGGCCATCAGCTGAAAGCTGATCGCCATGTTCTCCGGAGGCAAGGTGGCAGCCGATGGCACCACACCCGTCGACGGTTTGATCGATGCGATGCCGCAACAGTGGGCGGGGTTGCGGAGCGAACCACCGATGTCGTTGCCCAGACCGATCGGGCTCATGCCCGTGGCGAGCGCGGCACCCTCGCCGCCGCTCGACCCGCCGGCTGTGCGCCCCGATTGCCAAGGGTTGTGCGTCGAGCCGTGGAGCGACGACTCGGTGGTGACGCGCAATCCGAGGTCGGGCAGGTTCGTTCGTCCGATCGGGATCGCACCCGCAGCCTTCATCCGTTCCACGACCGGCGCATCGGTGGGCACGACGACCTCGGCGAAGGCGACGAGCGAGCTGGTGGTCGGCGTACCGGCGAGGTCGATGTTCTCCTTCACGGTCATCGGCACACCATGCAGGACCCCCAGCGAGGCGCCGGCTGTCACGGCCGCATCGGCGGCTGCTGCTGCCTCGAGCGCTGAGTCGTCGAGACGACGCACCACCGCGTTCACGTGTGGATTCACCTCGGTGATCCGGTCGAGGTGGGCCTGGACCACCTCGACGCTCGTCACCTCTCGACGAGCGATCATCCCCGCGAGTTCCAGTGCCCCTCTTCGCCACAGTTCGCTTCCCATGGGTTCGATCCTGTCACAGATGCCACATCGGCCGATCAGTTCCGGGGGCGAGCGCGAACAGGTCACCGCCCCGACCTAGCCTCTCGATGTGAATCAACGTTCGTGGGACCGTGACACCCTTCCCGAAGGCAACGACAAGGTGGTGGCGGTCCGGCAGATGTTCGACGCGATCGCTCCGCGCTACGACATGGTGAACCGGATCATGACCTTCCGGCTCGATGTCCGCTGGAGACGCAAGGCGGTCGCGTCGCTCCAATTGCCGGCGGGCAGCACCGTGCTCGACCTTGCCAGCGGTACCGGCGACCTCTGTGTCGATCTGGCCAGGGCGGGACTGCATCCGTTGTCGGCCGATCTCAGCTTCGGCATGCTACGAGCCGATCGCAGCGGTGCACCTCGCGTGCAGGCCGACATCCTCCGTCTCCCTGTTCCCGATGGTGCCGTCGACGGTGTCACCTGTGGTTTCGCACTCCGCAACCTCGTCGATCTGCCGGCGTTCTTCCACGAGCTCGGCCGAGTGGTTCGGCCGGGCGGGCGCATCGCGCTCCTCGATGTGGGTATTCCCCGCAACCCGGTCATCCGCTTCGGCAACAACATCTACTTCGGCAAGGTGGTACCGAAGATCGGTGCGTTGCTCAGCGACCGTGCGGCGTACCGCTACCTGCCGAAGAGCGTCGCCTACCTCCCCGATCGCGACGAGATAGTGGCGTCGCTGCGCGATGCCGGGTTCACCGACGCGCTGCACCGTCAGCTGTCGGGTGGCCTCACACAGTTGATGGTCGGCACACGCGACTGACATGCGCGCCATCACCCGTCCGCTCGACCCTGCGCTCGAACTCGAACTCGACGATGTCGCCGGAGGCGACGGATACCTGTTCGTGCGCGATGGCATCGGAGTGGCTGCACGAGGTGTCGCCGCTCACGTGGATGTCGACGACGCACACGCCGTGCTCGCGTCGATCGAACACGACGACAGCGTCGGTGGTCGAGCACCCATTGCGCTCGGCAGCATCCCGTTCGAGCCAGGTGCCCCGTCGCGTCTGGTGATCCCATCGCTCCTCGTCGGCGTCTCCGCCGATGGCACACGCTGGGTGACCACGATCCATGGTGGTGATCAGCCTCCGCGTGCGCTGGGCGCAGTCGCCCGCCCGACACCGTCGGCGCAGCGGTTCGAGGTGGCCCCGCTCACACCCGTCGAGCGGTATCTCGACGCAGTGCGGGCGGCACGAGACGCCGTGCGCTCCGGTGCGTTGTTGAAGGCCGTGATCGCTCGCGAGGTGAGCGTGCACAGCGATCGACCGATCGACGTGCACGCCGTGCTGCTGCGATTGAAGGCCTCGTTCGGGAGCAGCCACCGATACTCGATCGACGGCCTCGTCGGGGCCTCCCCCGAGCTGCTCGTTGCGGTGGACGGAGACGTGGTGCGTTCGCACCCGCTGGCCGGCACGGCGCCACGGACCGGCGATCCCGACACCGACCGACACGCTGCAGCGCGCCTGATCGCCAGCACGAAGGACCAGGTCGAACACAGGGTGGTCATCGACATGATCCACGACACCCTGCTTCCGTGGTGCAGCTACCTCGACTGGGAGCCCGAGCCGTCGATCATGATGGTGGCCAACGTCCAGCACCTGGCCACTGCCATGGAAGGGAGGCTGTCCGACCCTCGCCCGAACGCGATCACCCTCGTGCGTGCGCTGTCGCCCACCCCGGCGCTGGGCGGCTTCCCGCGCGACGAGGCGCTCGACCTGATCGCCGCCCACGAAGGTTTCACGAGGGGTCGCTACGGCGGTGCGGTCGGTTGGATCGATGGGCACGGCGATGGCACCTGGGCCGTCACCATCCGCTGTGCTGAGTTCTCGCCTGATCGGCGCAGTGCTCGCCTGGTGGCTGGCGGCGGCATCGTAGCGGCGAGCGACCCGTCCGCCGAGCTGGCCGAGACACAAGCGAAGCTCCAGGCGATGCTCAGCGCGATCGTGCGGCCGTGACCTGCGACCGCTGATGCTCTCGGAACGACTTCTTTCGCGTACGACGAAAGAATCGAGCCCGAGGCGGACACGATGAGCTCCGTGGGATCACGTCCATCTCCCGGTTCGCCAGATGCGATCCGTCGCGCTCGCTTCGAAACGCTCGCCGCCGAGGTGTACGAGCCACTCCAGCGCTACGTGAGACGCCGCACCGTCGACTCATCGGTGGACGACGTGGTGAGCGACACGATGCTGGTGTGTTGGCGACGACTCGACGACGTGCCGGCCGACGCCAAGGTCGCCTGGACCCTCGGCGTCGCTCGCCGCTGCCTCGCCAACGATCGCCGTTCCGCGAACCGACAACAGCGGGTCGGGCTTCGGCTGGCCGAGCAACCGCCCCCTGCACCGGAGCCGCCGGACGTCGATGTCGACCTGCAGAGTGCGCTTCGCGGGCTCGCGGAGCTCGATCGCGAGATCGTGCTCTTGTGGGCGTGGGAAGGACTGGAGCCGCGAGACATCGCCCTCGCTGTCGACCTCACCGCCAACGCCGTCAGCATCCGGCTCCATCGTGCGAAGAAGCGGCTGGCCGAGCAGATCACGGCCGAACGCGATCGCGGCGCGCTCGATGTGGGTCACTTGGTCCTCGGCGACTGGCTTCGACGAAAGATTCAGATGGCGGGTGGACACCTCTCGGGTGAACGCACCGTCGAGAACGGAAGCGAGAACGGAGGGAGGAGCCATGGACACTGACGTGTACGAGACCGATGACCGGTCGCTGCGCGCCGCGCTCGCCGCTCTCGATCCTTTCCGCGGTGCGTCCGCACCACAGATCCACCCGGTCACCAGCGATCGGGCACGAACCCTCTTGGAGGCCATCATGTCCACTCCCCCCATCAACAATCGCGACGAGCCCAGCTCGACGGGCCACGATCACACGGGTACGTCCGTGCCGTCGCGGTCGCTCACCTCGTCACGCTTCAGCGGGCGCCGTCGGTGGTATGCCGTCACCGGCGTCGGGGTCGCGGCGGCAGCCGCGCTCGCGTTCATGGTGTCGAGCGGAGGCTCCCCCGCCGTGAGCGCCACCCAGCTCGGCCTCACCCCGAGCGATCCGCTCACCTCGACCTGCTTGGCGTTCGAACCGTCGCAACTCGAAGGCGTCGAGATTGCGTTCGGTGGCACCGTCACCGAGATCACCGGTGATCAGGCGACCGGCTCGACGATTCGGTTGGAGGTCGACCGCTGGTTCCGCGGCGACCAGACCGACGTGGTCGACGTGACCGTGCCTGCCGGGTTCACCGCGGCCCTCGATGGTGTCGACTTCGTGGTCGGTATCCGCTATCTCGTGACGGCCGTCGACGGCGTCGTGACGAGCTGCGGGTCGAGCGGTGTGGCATCACCCGAGTTCGAGCAGATCTTCACTGAGGTCTTCGGCTGATCCGGGTATCGACCGATCCGGGGGTCGGCTGACGCGCCGAGCGGCGGCAGCC
>JAYUSX010000205.1:0-4461 GCA_043755475.1 Actinomycetota bacterium | reverse complement strand
AAGCTGTACACGCAGCCCGAAGACGTGTTGTACGCCTACGACGTGCTCCAGCCGATCGGCCGGTTCTCGGTGGCTGCGTCGTTCGGCAACGTCCATGGGGTGTACAAGCCCGGCAACGTGAAGCTGCGCCCAGAGATCCTCAGGGCGTCACAACAGCTGGTGTCGTCGACGCACGGTCTCGATGCCAACCCCCTCGACCTGGTGTTCCACGGTGGGTCTGGCAGTGAGAAGGCGAAGATCTCCGAGGCGGTGAGCTACGGGGTGTTCAAGATGAACATCGACACCGACACCCAGTTCGCGTTCTCGAAGCCCGTCGGTGACTTCGTCGAAGCGCACTCGATGGCGTTCAAGCATCAGATCGATCCTGTCGACGGCACGCCGTACAAGAGCTCGTACGATCCGCGCAAGTGGCTGCGCGCAGCCGAGAAAGGCATGGTCGAACGCCTCGGTGAGGCATTTGCCGATCTGGGAGCCACCGGCAGGTCACTCGCCGGCTGACGTCGGCACCGCCCGCAGTGCGAGTGCTCAGCGCAAGGGGCGGACGACGAGTCCGGTCCGCAGCTTCGGCGTGAAGAACGTCGATTTGGGCGGCATTAGTAGGCCTTCATGAGCGGTGCGACGGATCTCGTCGATGCTGGTCGGTCGAATCAGGACGCCGGCCGCGACGTCGCCCGAGGCGACGAGATCGACCACCTGTTGCACGCCGTGTTGGTACGTGACGTCGATGTCGGTGTCGCGCAACGCATGCTCGAGCAACGCGCCGTCGAGGTCGCGCACGCCGTCGAACGCCGAGGCTCGGGGGGAGAGCCAGCTGCCGGAACCGTCGGCGTGAACCAGGCAGAGTGCGCCTCGTTCGACGGTCTGGCGACCGAAAGATGCGTCGATTCGACCCGCATCGGTGATCGAGAAGCACTCGGCCAGGACCGAGGTGAGCGCATCGATGTCGACGCCCCGGTACAGCCGATGGATCGCGTCGATGCTGAGCTGGCTCTCCACCAGTTCACCCACGTAGGTGAGGGTGAGATCCCACGGTCCAGGGCCGTCGGTCCGGCGCCGCTCATCGCGGTACGTGCGACCGATCGCATACCGGTGGTGTCCGTCGGCGATCAGGACAGGCGACGAACCCACGGCCGCGGCGATGGCTGCGATGCGCTCGGGATCAGATACACGCTCCACCGTGTGGACGACGCCGTCCGCATCGGTACAGGTACCGACGACCTCGGCTGGAGCGATCAGCACGTCGGTGAGTCCGGCGGTGAGCGACAGACCCCACACGGGCGACAGGTTGGCCTCGGTCGCACGAGTCAGGTCGAGGCGATCGGTCTTGGCCTTCGGGGTCGTCCGCTCGTGTGGGAGCACGCCGCCCGCGCCCTCGTCGATGACTTCGAGTGCGCCGACCACGCCGACGGTCTCGCGCACGGTGCCGTCCTCGGTGCTGAACCTCATGCGGTAGATCGTGAAGGTCGGCGCGCCGTCACGCACGAGCACTCCGTCGTCCTCCCAGGCGCGCAGGGTTCGTGCTGCGGTGGCGTAGCGATCGGGATCGTCCTCGGGGGCGGGGAGATCGATCTCGACGATGTTGTGAGGATGCTGGGCGCGCAGCGACGCGATGTCGGGACCCGACAACACGTCGTAGGGCGGCGCCGCTGCAGCGTCGAGGGAGATGTCGGGGTGGTAGCGAAGGGCCGGGAACGGTTCGAAACGGGGCACCCCCACAGATTGGCACCCGCGTGCCACGATGACACACCTATGCAGGCATCCGATCCGTTCCTCGCCGTCGATCCCTCGTGCTCCGTGCATGTGCAGACGCACCTGCAGATGTACCTGCCCGGGAAGCTGCGGAGGCACGCGACGGTGCAGTCATGACATCGTCGCCCGATGGCCGCCGAGAGCGGGCTGCGCAGTGCCCCGACGTCGTGCTGCTCGACCTCGATGGCGTCGTCTGGCTGGCCCATCGACCGATCCCCGGCTCTGTGGAGGGCATTGTTGCGCTTCGTGACGCAGGCGTGCGCGTGCTGTTCGCGACGAACAACTCGGGATCGACCGTGGCCGAACAGGTGAGCGCGCTCGCGTCCATCGGCATCGAGGCAGAAGGCGACGTGCTGACGTCGGCGATGGCGGGGGCCCTCCTGGTTCACCCGGGAGAACGGGTGTTGGTCTGTGGCGGCCCCGGCGTGGTGGAGGCGGTGGAGTTGAGCGGGGCGACGGTGGTGACCGAGGGACCGTGTGACGTGGTGATGGTGGGTTTCCATCGCACGTTCACCTACGAGCGCCTTCGGCTCGCGGCGACGGCGGTGCAAGCCGGAGCGCGTCTCATCGGCACGAACGACGATGCCACCTATCCGACGCCCGATGGTCCCATCCCTGGTGGTGGAGCGATCCTCGCCGCGGTCGAGGTGGGTTCGGGCACGAAGGCGATCATCGCCGGCAAGCCCTACGCACCGATGGCCGACCTCGTCCGGGAGCGGGTGGGCATGGTCGCGGCCCGGGATGCCGTCATGGTCGGTGACCGACCCTCGACCGATGGCAGGTTCGCGCTCGAGCTCGGCTGTCGATACGCGCACGTATGGTCGGGCGTGACGCCACGTGGAGCCGTCGTGGACCCGACGCCCGACATGGTCGGTGACGATCTCGGCGATGTGGTGCGCCAGTTGCTCTCCCGCTGATCGGCCGTCGTCGGCGATGTGACGACCGCGGCGCGCTCGAGCGCTACCGGCCGCGACGTGCCGCTTGACCTACCCTGGGTGGGTGCACCCTGGCAGTAGGCTGTGGTCATGACCGCAAACACGATCCTCAAGCGCCTGCTCGATGCCGGGATGCAGTTCACCGAGATGTCGCAGACCACTGCCGAAAAGCTCGTGAACGACTTCGTCCAGAACGGCCAGCTGCGCCGCAAGGACGCCGAAAAGACGGTGCAGCAGCTGGTCGACCGGGGCCGCACCTCGACGGAGCACCTGTTGAGCTCGGTGCAGTCGGAGGTGGCGAAGCAGTTGGGACGCTTCGCCGACCGGATCGACGACATCGAGGATCGGATCGAGGATCTCGCCGAGTCGCTCGGCATCGCTTCGAAGTCGAAGGTCGCGAAGACCCCTTCGGCAGCCCCGTCTGCAACACCGGCTGCGGCGGCCGCCAAGGCCGCACCGGAAGTGGCCACGAAGCCTGCCGAGAAGGCTGCCGCGAAGAAGGCTGCACCCGTGAAGAAGGCGCCTGCCAAGAAGGCTGCGCCTGCGAAGAAGGCTGCGCCTGCGAAGAAGGCTGCGCCTGCGAAGAAGGCTGCGCCTGCGAAGAAGGCGCCAGCGAAGAAGGTGGGCACCAGTTCCGGCGTCGCGAAGGTCGCGACCAAGAAGGCTGCAAAGCGCTGACGCGTGTCGCGGCGGGTGCGTCTCGACGCTGATCTGGTTCGACGTGGGCTCGTCCCGAGTCGGACCGAGGCGGGACGGGTCATCGAGTTGCACCGGGTGCTCGTCAACGGGGCCATCGCCGAGAAGGCGTCGCGGCTCGTCGACCCCAGCGACGCCGTCGTCATCACCGGTGAGCCGCCACGATTCGTGAGTCGTGGCGGCGACAAGTTGGATGCGGCGCTCGACGCGTTCGGCATCGACGTCGCCGCGATCGATGTGCTCGATGCAGGAGCGTCCACCGGCGGATTCACCGATTGCTTGCTGCAGCGTGGTGCAGCCCGTGTGATCGCCCTCGATGTGGGCCATGGGCAGCTGCACCCACGCATCCGCAACGACGAACGCGTGACCGTGGTCGAGCGGTTCAACGTGCGTTCGCTCGTGGCGGAGCAGCTCTGCTTCGTGCCGCATCTGGCGGTGGCCGATCTCTCGTTCATCTCGCTGACGAAGGTGATTCCAGTGCTCGCCCGCGTGGTCGCGCCACGCGGCGGGCTCGTGCTGTTGGTGAAGCCCCAGTTCGAGGCCGGCCGCGCCGAGGTGTCGCGAGGCCATGGGGTGATCACCGATCCGGCGATTCACGATCGAGTTCGCGACGAGGTGGAGGCGTGTCTGGTCGACGCAGGGTGCGCTGTCGTCGGCTGGTGTGATTCGCCGTTGGCGGGCGGCGACGGCAATCGTGAGTTCCTGGTGCACGCGCGCATCGCCGAGGCCGACGTGGTACGACTCTCGGCCGTGACCCGGATGGAGCAGGGATGACCGATCTGATGAACCGCACGTCGAGGCAGGGGCTGCTCGCATGAAACAGGTGCTGCTCGTCGCACACCATCAACGGGCCGAGGCGGCGGCGCTGGCTCGGTCCGCGGCCTCGTGGCTTCGTCACCACGGCCACGAGCCGTGGATGACCCACGACGACGCTGACGCGCTCGACCTGTCGGACCTGGCGGGCGAGGGCGACCCGCGCCGCGTGGACCTGGTGCTCAGCCATGAATCGCTGCAACGCCGGCTCCATGGTATGGGGTTCCACCTCGGTCAGGTAGCCGAGGAGGCCGACATTGACACCGAT
>JAYUSX010000204.1:0-4465 GCA_043755475.1 Actinomycetota bacterium | reverse complement strand
TCGCGATGGTGCGCCGCGTCGCCGGATCGTTGGCGGCCGCCGGTTGCTCGCCGGTGTTCGCCGTCGGTGGCGACGAGGCCGCCCTTGGTGCCGTGGGGATGACCGTGGTCGCCGATCGGTTTCCGGGCGAAGGCCCACTTGGTGGCATCCTGTCCGCTCTCGACGCGACCGGCGGGCCCACGCTCGTCGTGGCCACCGACATGCCGTGGCTCGACCCGGCCACGGTCGGCCTGCTGCTGGCCCACGCCGGCCGCGGCGACCTCGACGCAGTGATCGCTCGATCCGATCGACTCGAACCGCTGTGTGCCGTGTGGTGGCCGTCGTCGTCGGCGGCCCTGGGCGCGCGTTTCGTTGCTGGTGAACGAGCCGTCCATCGTGCCATCCACGGTCTCCGGGTGACGGAGGTCGCCGTCGCCAAGACGGCGGTCGCCAACGTGAACCGACCGGACGATGTCGGGCGCGCGCACGCGGTCGAAGGTGCTGAAACAGCAGGTAGCGTGCCCCGGATGAGCATCCAGGAAGTGTCGATCGACGAACTTGCGACAGCGCTGCAGCACGGTCAGGGCGGGGCGCGGGTGATCGATGTGCGCGAGCTCGACGAGTACGTCGGAGGCCATGTGCCCGGTGCCGTCCATGTGGCGCTCGGCTCGGTGCCCGATCACATCGACGCGTTTCGCGGTCCCGACGAGGTCCCGACGTACGTGATCTGCAGGTCGGGGGCTCGCAGCATGCGTGCAGCCGAGTTCCTCGCGGAGCACGGCGTCGTCACCATGAACGTCGCCGGTGGCACCCTGGCTTGGATCGACAGCGGTCATCAGGTGGTCACGGGAGATCAGCCTTCGTGACGCACCGTTGGATCGCCACCCAGCCGGAGTTCGACCAGGTCATCGATGCTCTGTGCGTCGAGCCGCGCTATGCGATCGACACGGAGTTCCATCGGGAACGGACCTACTACCCCAAGCTGGCGCTCGTGCAACTGGGGTGGGCCGATCAGATCGTGCTCGTCGACCCGTTGGCCGTCGACATGACGGCGATCCGACGCCTGTTCGACTCGCCGTCGATCGCGGTCTTCCATGCCGCGCAACAAGACCTCGACGTGCTCACCCACAGCGTCGCGGCCGTGCCCCGATTCATGTTCGACACCCAACTCGCCGCTGGTTTCACCGGGTACAGCACTCCGTCGTTGCTGTCGTTGCTGCAGGCCGAGCTCTCCGTCACGGCCTCGAAGGGCGACCGCCTGACCGACTGGCTGCGACGTCCCCTCACCGTCGACCAGCAGGTGTACGCCGCGGGCGACGTGGCACACCTCTTCGACCTGCACGACCGTCTCACGGCGAAGCTGACGGCGCTCGGCCGACTCCCGTGGGCGCTCGACGCGTGCGAGGAGTTGCGCACGCGACCTGCCGGCGCAACCGATCCGGAACAGGCATGGTTGCGGCTGAAGGACGTGCGGGTGCTCAAGTCGAAAGCACGTGGTGTGGCCCAGTCGGTGGCAGCGTGGCGCGAGCGGCGCGCGGCGAGCGTCGATGTCCCGGTGCGTCAGATCCTGCCCGATCTCGCGATTCTGGGGATCTCCCAGAAGCACCCGACGTCGCAGGCCGAGCTGTCGCAGGCGCGCGGGGTCGAAGAGCGACACAGCCGCGGTGCGATGGGCGCCGAGATCCTGGCGGCAGTGGCGGATGGGCTCACACGCGACGTCCAGTCGCCGTCACCCGATGGTGACGACCTCGATCGTTCCATGCGACCCGCGGTCACGTTGGTGTCGGCGTGGGTGAGCGAGGTCGCACGCGCCGAGCGAATCGATACGACCCTGTTGGCCACCCGATCCGACCTCGTGGCACTGCTGCGAGGTGATGCGGATGCCCGTCTCGCGCATGGGTGGAGGGCGGAGTTGTTGGGCGACGGCATTCGCTCGTTGGTCGAGGGCCGCGCCGGGCTCACCTTCGACGGCAAGGGCGGACTCAAGCTGATCCCCACCGCGAGTTCCCATGCTCCGATCGTCGCACCCGATCATGGAGCGATCGCGCCCGCAGCCGGTTGATCGCGCAGGACGCCTCTGCGGCGAGCCGGGTCAGCGGATGGCTTTGCGCAGCTTGATCCAGAGGGCATCGAAGCTGGCCGACACATCGGCGCTGCGGCTGCCGTAGCTGTGGATCGACCGCCGTTCACCGATCGACCGATTGACGATGACGCGCTGGGGAACCACGGGGTTCCAGACCGCCTTCTTGCCGACGATGCGGGTGAGTTCGTCGTAGCGACGGTCGGCCTCGCCGCTCACAGCCGGCACTCGGTTCACGATCACCCCGCTCAACTCGAGCTCCGCGTTGTGTGTGTCCCACACGTCGTCGATCAGATCGGCGACCGCACCGATGCCGCGCAACCCCAGCGACGATGGCTCGATCACGATCACGGCGTGGTCGGCGGCGGTGAGCGCACTGGCGGTCAGGTTGCCCAGCGATGGCGGGCAGTCGAGCAGGATGGCCGTGTAGTGATGCGACACCTGGGCGAGCGCCGTCCGCAGGCGCGACGGCGTCCCTGACTCGCACGACTGCAGGTGCGAGGACCCGGGCACGAGATGGATCAGCTCGCTCCACTGGCTCTCGATGATCGCATCGGCGGCCGGTGTCCTGGCCAGCACGTCGGCGGTGGTGAGCTCGGCTTCTGCTGGATCGATGCCCAGCACCCACGTGGCCGACGCCTGAGGGTCGAGGTCGACGACGAGCACGCGGTCACCACGCTGTGCAGCTGCGGACGCAAGGCCGAGCGTGACGGTGGTCTTGCCCACCCCGCCCTTCTGGTTCAACAGCGCGACGGTGCGTCCCATGGCGGCTATTGTGCCACTTCGACGAGGTTCGAAGCGTTTCGGTGCGTTTCGGCGAGTTTCGGCGAGTGCGGTCAGGTTGGGTGAGGTTCGACTCGGACCAGGAGCTCAGATGGCGTGCGCGATGACCGCCGTGCGGGGAGGGATCGAGCGGACGCGGGCTCCGACGAGGCCTGGGGTCGACGGTGCCGACGGAGCCGAGCAGGTTGCGACCTGCAGTTCGACGGGGACGTCGACATCGGTGTCACCGAAGTTGAGCACCACCCACCACGCGTCGCCGCGCCGATACGCGAGCACATCGTCGGGCGAGCCGATGTCGACCAGCTCGAACGAACCGATGACCAGCTCGTCGGCGCTTCGCCGCAGGTGGATGACATCGCGGTAGAGCTGCAGGATCGACGTCGGGTCGGCCCGCAGCGTCTCGACGTTGCGTTCCGTCGCGTCGGCGCCGAAGGGCAGCCAGGTGGGGGCGTGCCAGCCGTGCAGTGGTTCCGAGGTCCACGGGATGGGGGAGCGGCAGCCGTCGCGCCTCCCCGGATCGACCGCTCGTTCGACGGGGATGTCGGCATCGACCATGCCCAACTCCTCGCCCTGGTAGAGGAAGGGCGTTCCAGGCAGCGTCAGCAGCATGATCGCCATCATCTGGGCCAGGTATTCGTCGCCGCCATGCCTGCCGCGATGTCGTGGCACGTCGTGGTTCGACAACACCCAGGTGGGCCATGCCCCGATCGGATCGAGCACGTCGAGTGTGCGCTGGATGCGAGCACGGAGCTCGGCTGCTCGGGCCGGCGCCCACAGGAACGAGAAGTTGAAGCTCATGTGCAACTCATCGCCCGTGCCGTAGTAGCGCGACACGGCCGCCTCGTCCAGCAGGTACACCTCGCCGACCGACGTCCGGTCGCCCGGGTATTCGTCGAGTACGGCCCGGATCCGACGCAACCGCTCGTGGGTCACCTCGACGTCGTTGTAGGGCACGTGCGACCAGGCCCGGCTGACGGCTGCGTCGGGGTCCTGCACATCGAGGTCCTTGCCGATCATGTGCACGACATCCATGCGGAACCCGTCGACGCCACGGTCGAGCCAGAACCGCAGCGTGGCCAGCATCGCCGCCTCGACGTCGGGGTGGTTCCAGTCGAGATCGGCCTGTTCGGCGGTGAAGCTGCGCAGGTAGTGCTGCTGGCGGCCGGCGTCCCACTGCCACGCGCTGTCGCCCTTGGGGAACGACGCCTTCCAGTTGTTCGGGGGTGTCTCGCGCCAGATGTACCAGTCGGCCTTGGGGTTGGTGCGGCTCGAGCGGCTCTCGACGAACCACGGATGCAGGGTGCTGGTGTGGTTCGGCACCCAGTCGAGCACCACCTTCATACCTCGCGCATGGCAGGCGGCGACCAGCTCGTCGAAGTCGGCAAGGGTGCCGAACGTGGCGTCGATGTCGCAGAAGTCGGCGACGTCGTACCCGAAGTCGGCCATCGGGGAGGTGAACACCGGCGACAACCAGATCCCGTCGACACCCAACCACTCCAGGTGGTCGAGTCGCTCCAGGATGCCCCGGAGATCGCCGACGCCGTCGGCCGGGCGCTCGGTCGTGGGCGTGCCCTCGGCGAAGCTGCGTGGGTAGATCTGATACACCACGGCTCGCTGCCACCA
>JAYUSX010000203.1:0-4467 GCA_043755475.1 Actinomycetota bacterium | reverse complement strand
GGATCTCGAGGGCATCTCCGTCACCCAGGATCGTCACCTCGGTGGTGTCGCCGGCGTCGGCGGCCGCCCCGACGGCAGGGCTGCACTTCACGCCCGAGCTGCTCGCCCGCATCGAAGCGATGGGGGTCGCCACCGCGCGAATCGAGCTGGTCGTGGGCCTCGACACCTTCAAACCCGTCAGCGAACCCGACCCGCGCCATCACCAGATCCACAGCGAGCGCTACCGCGTCGCCCCGGAGGTGATCGCTCAGTGTCGTGCCGCTCGTCGTGTGGTCGCGGTCGGCACCACCAGCGTGCGCGCTCTGGAAACCGCAGCGACCACCGGCGTGCTCGAGGGCCGCAGCCAGCTGTTCATCCACCGCCCGTACGACTGGCAGATGGTCGACCTGATGATGACCAACTTCCACATGCCGCACACGACGTTGTTGATGATGATCGATGCGTTCGTGGGCGACCGCTGGAAGCGGCTCTACGAGACCGCCGTCGCCGAGCGATACCGCCTGTTCAGCTTCGGCGATGCGATGCTGCTCGATCGCCATCTGACCTGACCCGCCCCCCGCCGTTCCGGCCCGACTCCACCCCGAGACCCACCTCATGCACTCCGTTTCCGTCACGATCGACCACCTCGACGGCGCCGCCCGGGCGACGACGGCTCAGACCGCCCGCGGTTCGTACACCACGCCGTGCTTCATGCCGGTGGGCACCCGCGGTGCGATCAAGTACCTCAGCGCGTCCGACTACGAGCGTCTCGGCGCCCAGATCGTGTTGGGCAACACCTACCACCTCATGCTCCGGCCGGGGGCCGAGACGGTGGCGGCGCTCGGCGGGTTGGGCCGGTTCGCCGGCTGGAAGGGTCTCACGCTCACCGACAGCGGTGGCTTCCAGGTGTTCTCGCTCGATCCCAAGGTCGACGACGACGGCGTGACGTTCAAGAGCACCTACGACGGCTCGAAGCACCGGTTCACGCCCGAGGTCGCCATCCACACGCAGGAACTGCTGGGTGCCGACATCCAGATGGTGCTCGACGTGTGCCCACCCTTGCCATCGCCGCCGGAGGTGATCCGCCTGGCGCTCGAGCGCACGAGTGCCTGGGCCGCCCGGGCAAAGGCAGCGCATCGTCGCCCCGATCAGGCGCTGTTCGGCATCGTGCAGGGCGGCATCAGTGAGTCGATGCGAGCCGAGAGTGCGCAGCGCACGGCGGAGCTCGGCTTCGACGGCTACGGCATCGGCGGGCTGAGCGTCGGTGAGACCCGCAGCGAGATGGTGCCGGCGTTGGCCGCAGCCATCGCTCATCTCCCGACCGATCGGCCTCGCTATCTGATGGGCGTGGGTGATCCCGCCAGCCTGGTCGAGGCGGTCGGATTGGGGGTCGACCAGTTCGATTGTGTGATGCAGACACGCATCGGTCGACACGGCACCGCACTGACCGGCGCAGGAAAGCTGCACATCAAGAACGCCGCGCACGTGCTCTCCGACGAGCCCCTCGACGCCGACTGTGCCTGTGAGGTGTGTGAACGGCATTCGCGGGGCTACATCCGTCACCTGTTCCAGGTGGGCGAACCCACCGCGTCTCGACTCGTCAGCATCCACAACATCAGCTGGACGCTGCAGCTGATGGACCGGATGCGTGCGGCGATCGCCGCCGGCACGTTCGAACAGCTGCGTCGAGACGTGCTCGCGACCTGGGGTTGACCGATCGTTCACCGACGGTTCGGGTGCGGAGACACCCGCAACACGCCGCCGATCGCTAGAATCGCCCGCTTGTCGGTACCCGTACCGCCGCGCCCCATGGCGCGCCATTCAACAGTGGGACATCATGCACCTCCTCTCCATCTTCGCAACCGACAGCGGATCGTCCGGTTCCGGCGGCGCCGCGATCATCCAGTTGGGCATCTTCTTGCTCATCCCGGTGGCGATGTACTTCCTCCTCATCCGCCCGCAACGGCGGCGCCAGCGCGAGCAGGCCGCGATGCAGTCCGCAATCGGCGTCGGTGACGAAGTCATGACCACGTCGGGGCTGTACGGCTTCATCACCGGCTTCGACGGCGACATCGTGTGGCTCGAGATCGACGACAACGTGCAGATCCGCGTCGCGCGCGCTGCGGTGCAGCGCAAGGTCGACACGGCGGCGGGCGAGACGGCGATGCCGTCGGACGACGGTTCGGGCAAGGGTGCGAAGATCCTGCCGGGCACACATGCTGCCGACATCACGGACGACTCGACCGAACGCTGATGCGTCGCAAGCTCATCATCACGCTGACCAGCATCCTGGTGGTCGCCTTCGGCGGCCTGCTGGCCACGCTCATCGCAGGCAACGAGCCGGCGCTCGGCCTCGACCTGCAGGGTGGCATCTCCGTCACCCAACAGCCGGTCGGTGATTTCGAACCGGAGACCCTCGACCTCGCGGTCGAACGCATCCGCGATCGCATCGACACCCTCGGCGTGGCCGAGCCCGAGATCATCCGCCAGGGCGACGCGATCGTCGTCAACCTTCCCGGTGTAAAGAACCAGCAGGAGGCGATCGACCTCGTGCAGGTGACTGGACAGGTCTACCTGCGGCCGGTTCAGGGGTGTGTGGGTGAAGGGGTCGAGACGCCGGAGTCCACCGTTCCGTCCAGTTCCGACGCGACCGGTTCCACCACCGCTGGCACCACCGCCGAGACGGCCGTCGTCGACAACTCGACCGCGACGACCGGCGCTCCGGGTCCGAGTCGACGCGTGAGCAGCACCCCGACCACCGACCCCGGTACCGACACCACGGTCGCCGACGGCACGGCCACGACGGCCGCCAACTCGACCGATTCCACGGTTCCCGAGACGACCGGCTCGATCACACCGATCGACGCACCCGTCGACGCGCCGCTCACCACGGCGGCGGTGCAGAGCGATCCCACATCGCAACAGCTGCTGCCGCTGAAGGGTGGCGGCCAGTGCCTGGTCGGTCCGGCCGGCGGCACCGGCGAGGTGTTCACCAACGATGCGTCGGCTCAGATCATCGACGGCGGTTGGGGCGTCACGGTCGGCCTCCGCGGCGGCTCCGCAGGCGAAGACATCTGGAACGCGATCGCTCGCGAATGCAACACCGGCGCGGCGACGTGCCCGAGCCGCCGTCTGGCGATCGAGCTCGACGGCGAGATCATCTCGGCGCCCTCGGTCAACGTGCCGGAGTTCCGCGGCGACGTGCAGATCACCGGCAGCTTCACCGAGGACGAGGCGCGCGACCTCACCAACGTGCTCAAGAGCGGTTCCCTCGGCGTGAGCATGGAGACCGTGTCGGTGCAGAACGTGTCGCCAACGCTCGGCAAGGACTCCCTGCGTGCCGCGATCGTGTCGGGCATCATCGGTGTGCTGCTGGTGCTGGCGCTCCTGGTGCTCTACTACCGCACCCTCGGGTTCGTGGTGGTGGGCGGCATCACCGTGTCGTCCGCGCTGCTGTACTCGATCATCTCACTGCTGTCGCGCACCCAAGGCTTGGCCCTGTCGCTCGCCGGTGTGGCCGGCGTGATCGTGTCGGTCGGTGTCACCGTCGACTCCTACGTGGTGTTCTTCGAACGATTGAAAGACGAGGTGCGCTCTGGCCGCACGTTGCGCAACAGCGCGCAACGAGGCTTCAGTGGTGCGTGGCGGACCATCCTGATCGCCGACATCGTGTCGCTGATCGGCGCATTCACCCTCTGGTGGCTCACGGTCGGGTCGGTGCGCAACTTCGCGTTCTTCCTCGGGTTGTCCACGTTGATCGACCTCGTCGTCAGCTACTACTTCACGCGGCCCATGGTGCTGCTGCTGGCTCGAACCGACTGGATGGGCCGTCGCGGCGTGATGGGCATCAAGCCCGCCAGTGCACCGACGGCAGGCGTGGCATCGGCCGTCACTTCAGCAACGGCAGGGAGTGCATCATGAGCGAGATCACCACCGAACGTGCCGCTGACGCGGTGGCCGCCGGAGGCGAGGCCGCTGTCACTCACGTTCGTCGCAACCTGATCGGTCGCCTGTATCACGGAGAGACCGCGATCGACTTCTACGGTCGGCGCAAGTGGGGCCTGATCGCATCGGCGATCCTGATCGTTATCACCATCGGCTCGTTGTCAACCCGCGCTCTCAACCTCGGCATCGACTTCGAGGGTGGCGTGGCCTGGGAAGTGCCCGCCGAGCAGATCTCCGAGGACCAGGTTCGCGCGGTGCTCGAGGACAACGCGATTTCCACCGACGGAGCAAAGATCCAGACGCTCACCTCCGAAAGCGGTACCCGCTGGCGAGTCCAGGTGGGCGATCAGAGCCCTGCGGTGGCGCAACAGGTGCAGCAGGCCCTTGCCGATGCTGCAGCAGTCGACGTGAGCGAAGTGTCGTCCACGTCGGTCAGTTCGTCGTGGGGTCGCAGCATCACCGAGAAGGCGATTCGGGCACTGATCATCTTCCTCGTGCTCGTGGCACTGTTCATCAGTTGGCGCTTCGAGTGGCGCATGGCCA
>JAYUSX010000202.1:0-4467 GCA_043755475.1 Actinomycetota bacterium | reverse complement strand
CGCCGCGGGCGCTCGCCTCGTCGATGTCGATGCGCACCTCGGTGGCGTCGAGGAACAGCGCCGGCACGCCGTCGAGGCTGGCCGTGAGGTCAATGGTCTGGCCGGGCAGGAGCTCGCTGAGCGGGTCGAGCGTGATCTCCTGCTTCATGATCCCGAACGGACCACCGACCGAGATCACCGGGGTGCCGCCGAGGCGCACGTTGCCACGGTTCTCGACCGAGAAGCTCACCTCGGCGCTGCCACCGAACGAGTTTGCTGAATGGGCGTAGTCCGTGGACAGCGAGGAGACCGCGAGGTCGGCCGTGAGCTCGCCGTCGACCTGCACGTAGAGCCGGGTACCGGTGCGACGCTCGACGTCCACCACCTGACCGCTGCCCGTTTCAGCGGCGCTGATGCTGCCAGCGACGATCGCGCCGACGTGGTCGCCCGGCGTGGCGTCGAGCGGGACCGTGAGGGTGAACGGGATCGTCGCCTGCTTGCCCGGCTCGAGGATGATCGTCTCCTGCACGAGTTGCACCCACGACCCGGCGTCGACCGGCACCTCGTCGGCCGGCAGGAGGTCGAACTGGCCGTCGACGTTGTTGAACGCATCGGTGGCGTACACCTGGTACTGCATCGTCACGTTGCCGAGGTTGAACACCACGACCGTGTCCTCGATCACGGCGCCGGGCTGCACCTGGTACGTGAAGTTGGGGCGGCCGCCGATGTCGGAACCATCGGGTCCGCCACCGGTGGTCAGCGTCCAGCTCTGCACGATCTCGTTCGCCGGATCGACCGTCGACACCTCTCCGGTGGTGTCGGCGGGCGCCTGGTCCGTCGGCACCTCGCCGGGCACTGTCGGTTCGGGCGCAGCGACCGCCGTCGCGTGCAGCGGTGAGAAGGGGACGAGGGCCAGCAGTGCCGCGGCAGCGAGGGCGCGAGTGGCGTAACGGCTGAGAAGCTTCATGTGGTCGATCGCTCTCTGTGGATCTCGAGCCGGTGGTGCGGCGAGCGGACTGCGGCACCGTACCGAGGGCGTCTGGACGCCGGATGGCCGCCGGGTGAACGGCGATCGATGTGCAGGGATCGCGCAGGGAAAACGTGACCGGCGGTGCGTGGCGCCCCAGGACGCCCCGCACCGCCGGTCGGGATCAGCAACGAACTGCTCAGGATGTGTCAGGTGTGCTGCTCGCACACCGTCGGATCATCCGGTCGAAACCGAATCGGATCAGACGATGGTGAAGGTGAGCACGCCCTTGTAGGTGCCGGCGTCGGCGGTGACCGGGATCAGCAGGTTGATCCGGGCGTCCATGACCGCCATACCGAGACCAGCACCAGCGTTGGCCTTGGCGAGCGAGTTGGCCAGGGTGGTGTTCGTGCTGTTCGAAGCCGCACCGAGACCGGTGGTCGACGCCGACGGCTGCGGCAGGCGAACGTTGCCAGCCGTGACGGTGGTGTCGTACAGGTCGAGGTTCGGGTTCGAGTCCCAGGTCTTGCGCGGCGCCCAGCCGAGCAGGTTCCCCGAGAACGATTCCGTGCCGTTGCTGAAGTCGCCCATGCGACCGTTCAGCGTCCACCCCGAATCGGTGTTACGGGTGTCGACGACGGTGAGCTGAGCGATGCGGCCCGTCGCACGGAAGTACGCACCGGCGCTCGGGCCCGACGTGATCAGGCTGGCAGTACCGAGGTTCACGGCGCAGTTCGTCGCGTAGGTGCCGATGCCCAGGCCGTTGGCGTCCACCGGGTACGGGTACTGACCGAACAGACCATCGGGCGAGCCGGCAGCCGTGGTGTTGCCGACCGGACCGACCGGGCCCGTCCCGAACGAGTTCGGGTCGTTCGGCAGCGCATCCGCGAACGGAGCCGTACCGACAGCGGCCGGCGGGTTCGCACCGTCCGGATCGGCGCCCAACGTCTGGTCGAGTGGCCCGAAGGCCGGCCCGAACAGCGCGTTCGAGTACGTCGGTGCCGAGCCGTGCACGCCACAACGCTGCGTCAGAACGAGCGCACCCTGCGGACGGACGACCGTGATGTCCTGCACGACGACCTGAGCGTTCGTGAACGAGAACGCACCGGTGCCGGCCGCCGTCTGCTGACCGTTGGAGTAGTTGCCCACGACGCTGATCGTGTAGCCGTCACCAGCTGCACCCGTGACGTTGGTATTCGTCGCCGGACCAGCCACCGTGATCGGAGCGATCGGCGCAGCCGAACCCACCGAGGTGAAGGTCACGACATGGTTCACCAAGGTCGCACCGGCGATCGGCACACCCGTGGTCAACGCCCACGACACCGTGACCGGCGACGGACCGCTGGCTACGCTCACGGCCGGAGCCGGGAGCGCCGGCAGGGCCACCGTCACGAGGATGGGAGGAGCAACGGGGGTGCTCGCACCCACGGTGTTCGTCGCGATCGCGGTGACGCTGTATTGCGTGCCGTTGGTCAGGCCCGGGATGGTGTACGTGTACGGGCCAGCGGCCGGCACCGTCACCGACACCGGAGCGCCATTGGTCGGCGTGGCCGTGACGGTGTAACTGGTCACAGCCGGCGTGGCGGTCACAGCGGTGATCGTGCCGGTGATCTGCGCGTTGCCACCGACGGCTGTGAGCGGAGCCGGTGCCGACGGCACCGCACCGAAGTTCCAGGTGAAGTTGGTCGGGCTGACGTAGCTGCTGACCGTGATCGGGGTGATCCAGTGACGGGTCTCCTGACCGGCCTGGCTGCAGTAGTAGCCGATCCGGTAGCTACCGGCAGCAGGGACCCCGCTCGTCTCGAGGTTGACGTTCGTCGTGCCGTTGATCTGACCGATCGTCGACAGGTTCTTGTCGACCTGCGGGTCGCCACCCACGACGGAGAACAGCGGCGCCACGAAGCCCGACGGTGCGGCAAGCGCACCACTGGACACCGTGACGGCGTTCAGATCGACGGCCGACGAGGCGATGTACATGCCCCACTGGTAGTTGTCGAGGGCGGTGTTGCCCTGACAGACGTTGTTCGGCGAGGTCAGACCCATCGAGAACGAGGTCGAGGCGTTGCCCGACGTCACCGTGATGGTCTGGCCGGTCTGAGTGTCGGCGTTTGCCACCGACGGCATGAAGCCTGCAACGGACGCCATCGCGCCGACCACAGTGGTCAGTGCGAGCGCGCGGCCCAGGCGGTTCTTGGTACGCATGATGTGGTTCTCAGTTCCTTTGGTGATGGGGGACGGTTAGTTCTTGCCCGTGAAGAGCGAGCCCTGCAGCTGGGTGTTGCCACAGTTGGGCGCGACCAGGAAGCCGAAGGTGTTGATGGTCGAGCTGGCGGCGCAGAGCGTCGCCTCGTTGCCGGAGATCGATGCCTGGTCGAAGAACATGCTCTTCAGCGCGCCGTTGCCGGGGCCGGTCACGACCGAGGTCGGGAACACGTTGTAGACGGTGCGACCGAAGACACCGTTGCCGAAGAACGTCGGGTTCGGGGCCAGGGTGGTGCCGGCGATCACGGGCGAGCCGAGGTTGTTGCCTGCGCCATCATTCGAGATCGACCCGATGCCGACGCCCGCGCCGGGAGCCGGCGCCGAGACGCCGTTGGTGCGGGCGATGAACGACGAAGCCGAGAAGCCGATGACGACCTGGCTCTGGACCTCCCCGGGGAGCGCAACGAGGGCGTTTCCAGCCGCGATGAGCTCGGGGCCGTCGCTCTCCTGGAGGCGGCCGGTCCCCTGAGCGCCCTGGAGCAGGCTGCGGCACAGCGTCGTGGCCGTGGCCTCCTGCGCCGTGGTCGCGGTGGTGAGGGTGTTCCACGACTGGAACGTGCCCGAACCGTCCTGAATGCCGCACGGCACGATGCGCACGCCACCGATGGTCTGCGGGCCGGTGGTGAACAGCGTGGTGAGCTGCGCACGGGTCAGCTCGGTGACCGGCGAGCCCGCGGGGCGGTAGAAGGCGAAGCTGAGCGCGTCACGTGCCATCGGCACGTAGGTCAGGGTCGTGCCGGTGTCACCGCTCGCTGGACCGGCCGACGAGCGGGCGAACTGGATCTGACCCGAGACGTTCGCCTCGGCGCAGGTCGTGGCGAGGCCGTAACCGGTCCCGTCGATCGCACGGCTGAGGGCGCGGCGACCAGCGCTCGAGCCGTTCGGGCGCGAGAAGGTGGGCGAGCCGATGCGCGGCGTGATGCAGTTGTCCGTCACACCCGCGGGCGGGGTGGCGTCGAACGAGACGAGCTGACGTGCGCCCGAGGGAGCCGAGCTGGTGACCGGCGTGTAGAAGAGGTTGCCCGAGCGGCCGGCCAGTGCGTTGAGGACGTCCTGGGTGGTGTCGGACCCGACGCCGACGAACGCGTTGTACTGCGCAGGGTCGGCGTTCGCCGAGCCGACCATGGTGCTGGCTGCCAGCGCCGTGGCGGCCAGGCCGAGGCCGAGTCGCTTCTTCTTGGAAATGATCATGTTCTGGACGATCCCTTCGATCGGTTGGTTTTTCTGCCCACTCGCTGAGTGGCGGGGGGATCGTGACA
>JAYUSX010000201.1:0-4486 GCA_043755475.1 Actinomycetota bacterium | reverse complement strand
AGTGTGTGATCTGGGCGGCGTTCGCCCGTCGAGGTCTCGGCGAGAGTGCGTCGCAGGGCAGCCCGGCCAGCCGGACCGATGGCGTGGCGGCCTTCGACGTGCCGAATGCGTGCCAGTCGCTCGCCCTCGTCACGACGGCCAGCACTGCGGTGGCGGCGCCCGGGAGCACTGTCACCTTCACCTCCACCGTCACGAACAACGCTGCGACTGCGGCCACGGGCATCGTGCTCGACTCGGTGGTTCCTGTCGGATCGACATACGTCGCGGGTTCGGCCTCCTGCGGCGGCACGCTGGCGTCTGGTTCGGTGCATGTGACGGTGCCGTCCTTGGCGGCGGGTGCGTCGATCACGTGCACGTACGCGGTGCTCGTCGGCGCCGCCGCCACCGATGTCTGGCTGGTCGAGGACTTCGAACATGGCACCGATCGCTGGGTGCGGACGCATGCGTCGGGCACCGCGGACTGGTTCGCCAGCGGGTCGACTGCGCCAGCCGGTGTCCTCGCGGCGCGGGCGGATGGGGCCGCGAGCGTGGCCGTGATGACGCTTGCACTCGAACAGCCGGTCGCGGTGGTCGGTGCCCGCCCCACGCTTCGCTTCCGTCATCGATTCGACGCCGAGCGCCAAGCCGATGGCGGTGTGGTCGAGATCTCCACCAACGGGGTCAGTTGGGCAGACCTCGGCCCGGCGCTCGTCCGGCAGGGTTACACCCACCAGTTGGCTTCGTCTTCCAACCCGTTGTGGCCGCGCTCGGCCTTCACCGGAACGAGCGGCGGTGTGATCGAGACCGTCGCCGACCTGACGCCCTGGGTCGGGCAGTCGGTGAGGATTCGATTCCGGTACGGGGCGAACAGTTCGGTCGCCAGCACCGGTTGGCGGATTGACGATGTTCGGCTCGGTGACGAGGTCGTGCTCGCGCAGCAAGCTGCCGTGTCGAGCGCGGGCGGTGCGTCCGATGCAACGACCACCGAAACGCTCGTTCGCAACGCACTTCCGCAGTCCACCGGTCTGCTGAGGGTCACGACCTCGCCACCGGTCCCGGCGCGCATCAGCGTCGACGGCATCGCCCGCAACGACTGGGGCCTCGACTGGGTGACGATGCTGGCCGGTAGCCATGAAGTGTGTTGGTCGGGCATCGTCGGCTTCTCCACCCCTGCGTGCCAGACCGTGACGGTGGTGGCAGGGCAGACCACCGTCGTCACCGGCGTGTTCGCGCAGCTGGGCTTGATCCAGGTGGGTGTCTCGCCCCCCGGATTGCCGTCCACGGTCTTCGTCGATGGGCACGTGGCCGACGAGTACGGCCTCTTCAGCTTCATCGAACCGGGCACCCACGAGGTGTGCTGGGGAGATGTTGCAGGCTCGTGGCAGGCCCCGCCGTGCCAGACCGTCAATGTCATCGCCGGAACCACGACTCAGGTCACCGGAACGTTCGTCCCCAACGCCTCCCCGACGCAGGGTCCCGCGCCACAGCTCGGACCGACCGGCTTCCTGCGGGTGAGCACCTCACCCGCAGTCGCCTCACGGATCGTGGTCGACGGCATCGCCAGAGCCGACTGGGGACTCACCTGGGTGAAGATGCCGGTCGGCAGCCATCAGGTCTGCTTCACCGATGTCGTCGGCTTCGTGACGCCACTGTGTCAAACCACGAACGTCGCGTTGGGCGTCACAGCCGAGGTCGTGGGCACCTTCGTCCCGAACGGCTTGCTGCAGGTCGCTGTGGCCCCTGCCGGGTTGCCGGTCGACGTCCTGGTGAACGGTGAACCATCGAACCAGTTCGGCGCCTTCGTCTTCGCGCTCGCGGGTTCCTACGAAGTGTGTGGCACGGCGATCGATGGATGGACCACCCCAGCCTGCGTCAACCTGGTCGTGGCCGCAGGGGCACTGACACCGGTGACGCTCACCTACGTCGCCGTCCCCTGAGGCCCCTGACGGCACCCTGACGCACCGTGCCCGACCGACGGTCCCTGACCGACCGGGGCAGCGATCGGTGACGGGTTGCTCAGGCCGAACGAGGTGTCGCGGCGTCGCCGAGCACGTCCCTGACCAAGGTGGCCCGGAAGCGCACACCGCGGTCGTGACGCTCGAACAGGTCGACGCGACAGAGCTCTTGGATCGAACGATCGACGACGCCCGTCGGCACCATCGCACAGGCGGCCAACTGATCCGAGCTGAACGGCTCTGCGAGCGTGGCAGCCGCTCTGAGCAGTCCCGCATACGGGTTCCCCATGCCCCGCACGAGTCGCAGCACCGAGTCGCGCAAGCTGGGAGACGGGCCGTTGCCTCCGCCCGCGTGGATCCACCGCCACGAATCGGCCAGCAACGCCGGAACGCCGCCGGTGGCCCGGATCAGTGCAGCATCCAGCCCGCGCAGATCGGCTGCAGGGCCTGCCTCCAGCGGTGTCAGGTCGATCACATCGCCGGTCACCGGCACGGCCTCCCCCGCATGAGATGTCGCGTGCAACGAGGCGCGCATCGTCGCGACGATGGCGAGCGGCACGGCGGGATGGTTTCGCCCCAGCCACTCCACGGCGGTGATTGTGTCGGCGTCGGCCCACTGGAGATCGTCGAGCAGCAGCGTCATCGGACCGTGTTCGATCACGAGGTCGCGAAGTGCATGCAACGTGTCGTCAGAGGTGTCGACGAACGGCGCCGATGCATACGCCCGCGCCGCCGCTGCGCCCGGGGTTCCGGTGAGCGCCCGCACGATCGCAGACGCCAGCGGCACTCCGGGCCGCTCTTGTTCGGCCGGGGTGTAGGCGGCTCGCCCGACACGAGATGTGCCGGTGCCGACCAGGGTGGGCTCGAGCTCGTTGAGGAATGCGCTGCGCCCCATGCCCGGTCGTCCGCGCACGACGACCATCTGGAACGAGCCGTTGGTGGCGATGTCGCAGAGCTCGCGCGCCCGCGCCAGTTCCTCTCGCCGGCCCACGAACGGAAGCATGCGACTGGGATCGCGTCGGTCGCCGCGACGCCCGGTCGTCGCCGTCCGAGGTGTCGAGACCGGCCACCGCGCCGCGATCAGCGCAGCAGCTGGGACTCCTGAATCGATGGCCGCGCCCAACTCTTCGGTGTCGGTCGTGCAGTCCAAGCCGAGCTCGTCACCGAGCAGCCGACGGCAGCGTTCGAACGCGCGCCGCGCAGCCTCGCTGTGGCCGAGCGCGTGCTCGGCCAACATGATCACGTGGAACGCCTCCTCCGAGTACGGCCGAGAGACCAGCACCTGTTCACCATGCCTGGCTGCACCCGCCGGGTCGCCCTGCACCAGAAGGTCGGCTGCGATGATGAGATGCAAGCGGGCCACGCGATCGCGGTAGAGCTCGCGTTCTTGTTCCACCCATGGGGCTTCGTGCACGTCCTCGAGCAGGTCGCCCGATGCGATCGACGCGGCGTGGATCAGATGCGGGAGCCGTTTGGTGCGATGTCGCTCCGCCCTCGCCATCGCCGCATCGAAGTAGATGAGGTCGACGTCGACTCGATCGATCGCGAATCGGTACGCACCGCTCATCGTCACGAGCGTGAGGCGTGCTTCGTGCCGGTCGTCGAACAGGTGCTTGCGCAGGACCGACACGTAGCTCTCGAGGGTGGCAGTCGGGTTTCGAGGCTCCCCGCCGGCGGGTGCTCGCCACAATGCGTCGATCAGCACGTCTTTCCGGACCGGGTGACCGCGAGCGAGCAGCAGCAGTTCGAGCAGCTCCTTCGGTTTCACGCCGCCCAGGTCGCCGGGTCCGAGCAGGTCGACGCCGCCGTTGCGCGTCGGTCGCTCGATGCGCAGGGGACCGAACATCGAGATCCGGAGCGGTTCGATCGGACGACGCGCGACGGCATCCGCCGCCGCAGACGTGTGATCGTCCGCCTGCTCATCGCGCTGGTCCGTCGCCCGAACGTCGAGTTCGACGCCCGGGGAATCAGATCCGCCCATCCAATGCCACCGCCTCTCGCAGACGCTTTTCCGCAGATGACCCTCACCGCCGCTGTCGCTGGAGCCGCTTGCGTTGCTTGACCTTCGAACGTACTTCGGGTCGTCGTCGTCAAACAATGCTTGCGTGGTCGTCTTGACAACATCTGAACAGTCGAGCCCGTTTCATGCGGTGCAAATGGAGTCCAATCGTGCGGCGTTGGAGCTGGTTCGTCAAGACATTGACAAGCAGAGTCACTCAGAGCGTGCGGGCTCGCGCGGAGGGATCATTCACCTCAAAAGCCGCCGAAGGTAATCGCAAGGTGGATCGTCCAGAATCGGATCCGATACCGCCGTCAGGCGACGTTGGCTCGGGCGGGCCGACAGGAAGGAACCCCCTCATGCGCAAGACCATTGGTCTCGTTGCCCTCACCCTGGCGTTCTCCACGATCGGCCTTGCGCCGATTGCGAGCGCTGCACCATACGGCGGAGCAAGTTCTGCCCAGGTGTCCGACCGTACGCCGGCGGCTGGTCAGTCGGTCGTCGTGTCCGGCGTCGGATTCGCACCCAACAGCAAGGTGGTCGTCACGATCGA
>JAYUSX010000200.1:0-11370 GCA_043755475.1 Actinomycetota bacterium | reverse complement strand
GACCACTGCGGTTCGTTCGCCATCGCTGCGCCGACCGAGTCGAGGCGTGCGGCCACCTCGTCGAGGTCGACGTCGCGTCCGAGCGGCACCTTGATGAGCACCCGCGCCCAGTCTCGAGATGCGTTCACGCTCTGACGCAGTTCGCCGTTCGCGATCGTGACCAGGTCGCCGTCGAACGTGCGCAACTTGGTGACGCGCAACGTCATCTCCTCCACGTGACCCTCGACCCAACCGACCCCCATCAGGGGCCCGACGCGCACGAGATCACCGACGCCGAACTGCCGCTCGCTCAGGATGAACATTCCCGACAGCACGTCTCCGACGATCTGCTGAGCGCCGAACCCGAGGCCGGCGCCGACGACCGACGCAAGCGGGACGAGCGCCGACGACGGCAGCTTGAGCTCGATCAGCACCCAGATGATCGCGACGAAGACGACCGAGAAGTTGATCGCCCATCGCAGGGCTCCGATGAGCGCCTGTTGATGCGCACCGACCGTGCTCGTCCGTGGATCGCTGGCCAGGCGCTGCTGGTCGCTGAACTTCTTCGCCTGATGCTTGGCGACGAAGCTCACCACCTTGGTGATGATGAACGCCACGACGAGGATCGATGCGATCGTGAGCCCCGTGGTGCCCAACCAGTCGGCCACGCCGCTCCAGAAGCCGTCGTCGCTCTCCTGCACCACCGACTCGAATGGTGGGATCGTGGGTGTGACGGAGCGGATCATCGCCGCCATTCTGCCCACTCACCGCGCCACACACCGCGCCACACACGGCGCTCACCGGCGCTCCCGCCTCGCGCTCACCGGCGCTCACCGGCGCTCACGCCTCGGCCGTCACTCCACGAGTCGGAGCCCCGACGGGAGCACGCTCGGCTCGGCAGTGGGCATCTCGACCACGAACTCCGTGCGATGTGCCGGGAACACGTGCTCGCTCATCAGCACCGGCTTGCCGTGCGTGTCGGTGGTGATGCGTTCGCACCGCAGCACCGGGCTGGCCAGTGGTACTCCGAGCAGCTTCGCATCGGGCCCGTCGACGGAATCTGCGCCGATCGTCTGAGTGGCGCCGCGCAGCGGCACACCGATCATCTCGTAGAACGGTCGCTGCTCCACGTCGCGCCGGCTGAGATGTTGCCCGAGCTCGGCAGGACACCACACCGTCACCACAGCGAACGGCCGTCCATCGGCGAGGTTGAGGCGCTTCACTCGCAGGACCTGATCCACCTTCAACACCTCAGCCACCCGCTTGGGCGCCTGTCGGAAGTCGAACTCCACCACTCGACGCTCTGGCTTGATGCCTCGCCGCTCGAGCTGACCCTCGATCGTGCCGAGCTCGTCGAGGTGCTGGCGCACCGGCTCGCCGGCCACATACCAGCCGAAACCCTGGCGAGCATCGACCAACCCTTCGTCGCGCAAGATCTCCAATGCGCGCCGGATCGTGACCCGACTCACCCCGAACTCGGTGGAGAGGTCCGCCTCGCTGGGCAGGACGGCGCCCACGCCCACGGTGCTGATTCGTGCCCGGAGGTCTTCGGCGATCTGCTGGTAGCGGATGGTCCTCATGGTCGTCTCCTCACTCCACCTCGTCCGGTAGCTGGGAACGCATGGCCACCAGGTCGGCGCCGTCCACCATCGACACCTCGGTCGTCACACCGGGGGCGCCGATCGCGGCGGTGAGCAACCGCCAACCTGCATGCTGTGCGATCGCAGCCCGAAAGGCAAGGTCGGCATCGCGATCCTCTGGGCCCAGCACGGCCATCGACCCGCCCTGGCCCCCCGCACCATTCACCTTCCAGCCACGCGCACCGTGTTCGCGGGCCAGTTCCACCAAGCGACGGGCCTCGTCGCCGACCAGGCCCGTGTGCAACGACTCGATCGCCTCGTGGCTCTCGTGCAGCGCCATTCCGTATGCGCCGAGGTCACCGAGACGCAAGGCATCGGTCGCCGACCGGGCCGAACCACGCAACTGCTCCAGTTCGTCCTCACCATGACCGCTGTCGAGCCGAGCGATCACTTCGTCGTGCATCTCTGACGACACGTGCGGCGAACCCAGGTACACCGTATGCAACCTGGCCGCGAGCTCTGCACTGGCGGCCGGCGGGGGCACGATCAGCTCGCGTCGGATCGTCGGGTAGTGCACGTCGAAACGGCTGATGCCTCCCCACGCAGCGGCAGCGTGATCCTGGATGCCCGATTGCTTCCCGGTGATCGTCTCGTACGAATGGGCCATGGCCGCCAACTCGCCCGCGTCGAGCGTGTCGCCCACCGCCGCCGACAGCGCGGCGACCAACGCGACCATCACCGACGCCGAGGTGCCGAGGCCCGACCCGGCCACGACGGAATCGGCGATGTCGACGTCGACCGACCCGCGTATGTCCGACATCACGATCGCGTGCTCGATGATGGGATGCCGGCCCGGCGGCTCGGACGCGTGGAACTCGTAGTACTCGCCCGTCATCTGCACCCTGAGGCGAACCTGGCGATCCGAGCTCGGCCGTGCCCGCAGATGCACCACGGAACGATGGTCGATCGCGACGTTGCACACGGCACCACGACCAGCGAACCAGGTATCGGTCCACCCCCCGATGTCGGCAGTGCGCGTGGGTGCCGAGGCACGCACGAGGATCTGCGGCGGGCGCGTGAGCGGGCGCGTGATCGACTGGTCGCCGGCAGAGTCCGGCGCACCCGCAGGGCTCGCGGGGCTCGCGGGCCCCGCGGACGAAGGATGATTGTGAGGAGGCATCACTTGTATTAGAGTTGTCTACATCGGATCGCAGCTCAAGCCGAGAGCGTCATGAGGGAAGCGTCCATCAGGGAAGCGTCCATGAGGATAGAGGAGCCAAGATGACCGTCACCGCCGGAACACCGATCGAGCTCGCGCAAGGCGTGTATGCCACGCTCGCCGACCGAGTTGCCCTGGGTCGCGAGCGGTTCGGGCGACCGCTCACCCTCACCGAGAAGATCCTCCTGAACCACCTCGACGACCCCACCGAGCCGGCGGAGCGGGGCGGCACCTACAACGACTTCCACCCCGACCGAGTGGCGATGCAGGACGCAACGGCGCAGATGGCCCTCCTGCAGTTCATGACCGCCGGCCTCCCCACCACGGCTGTGCCATCCACCGTGCACTGCGACCATCTCATCCAGGCCAAGGTCGGTGCCCGCATCGACCTCGGCGTCGCGGTCGACACCAACAAGGAGGTCTACGACTTCCTTCGCTCGGTCAGCGCCAAGTACGGCATCGGCTTCTGGGGCCCCGGCAGCGGCATCATCCATCAGGTCGTGCTCGAGAACTACGCCTTCCCTGGCGGGATGATGATCGGCACCGACAGCCACACCCCGAACGCCGGGGGCCTCGGCATGGTCGCGATCGGCGTCGGCGGCGCCGACGCCGTCGATGTGATGACCGGCTTCCCGTTCAACGTTCGCTGGCCGAAGGTGATCGGCGTCAAGCTCACCGGCACGCTGTCGGGCTGGTCGTCCCCCAAGGACGTGATCCTCGAGGTGGCCCGCGTGCTCACCGTCGAGGGCGGCACCGGCGCAATCATCGAGTACCACGGCTCGGGCGCCGACAGCATCTCGGCCACGGGCAAGGCAACCATCTGCAACATGGGTGCCGAGATCGGGGCCACGTGCAGCGTGTTCCCGTACGACGACAACATGGCGCAGTACCTGAAGGCCACCGGCCGCGAAGCGATCGCCGATGCCGCCGACCAGGTCGCTGCGAACCTACGGCCCGACGACGGCGCGGCCTACGACCAGCTGGTGGAGATCGATCTCGATCAGCTCAAGCCGCTCATCAACGGCCCCCACTCGCCCGACCGCGCCAACCGCGTCGGGGCTCAGGTCGGAGCCGAGGCCCGCGCCAACGATTGGCCGCTCGAGATCAGCTCCACCCTCATCGGTAGCTGCACCAACAGCTCGTACGAGGACATCACCCGTGCCGCGTCGATCGCTCGCCAAGCGGCTGCCATGGGGCTCCGCGCCAAGGTCGAGCTGCTCGTCACCCCCGGTTCCGAACAGACCAGAGCAACGATCGAGCGCGACGGTCTGATCGCCGACCTCGAGGCCATCGGTGCCACGGTGCTCGCCAACGCCTGTGGCCCGTGCATCGGTCAGTGGGATCGTCCGGCCAGCGTGACCGGGCGACCCAACACGATCGTCAACTCGTACAACCGCAACTTCCCGAAGCGCAACGACGGTTCGGCCAACACGCTCAGCTTCGTCACGTCGCCCGACACCGTCGTCGCGCTCGCGCTGGCCGGCCGCCTCGACTTCGATCCCACCATCGACACCCTCACCGCACCGGACGGCACCGAAGTCCTGCTCGCCCCGCCCGTCGGAGAGGTCCTGCCCGCTGCGGGGTACGACCCGGGCGAGAACACCTTCACCGCGCCCCCGGCCGATGGCTCGAGCGTGACGGTCGAGGTCTCCCCCACCAGCGACCGCCTGCAGCTCTTGCAGCCGTTTGCGGCGTGGGACGGCAACGACTACCTCGGCCTGCCCGTGCTGATGAAGGCCAAGGGCAAGTGCACCACCGACCACATCTCGGCGGCCGGCAAGTGGCTCACCTACCGCGGTCACCTCGAGAACATCTCGGGCAACCTCTTCCTCGGCGCGATCAATGCGTACGGTGATCAGTACGAAGCAGGACACGGCAAGGACGTGCGCGACGGAAGCGTCGACACCTTCCCCAACCTTGCCAAGAAGTACGCCGAGGCAGGCATCCGTTGGGTGGCCATCGGCGACCGCAACTACGGCGAAGGTTCGTCGCGCGAGCACGCGGCGATGGAACCCCGCTTCCGCAACGGCGTCGTGATCATCACCCGCAGCTTTGCTCGCATCCACGAGACCAACCTGAAGAAGCAGGGCATGGTGCCGCTCACCTTCGCCGACCCCGCCACCTACGACCTGGTGGGCGAGGACGACCGCATCAACGTGCTCGACCTGCCGCCCAAGCCCGGCCAGAACGTGCGGTGCCAGATCGTGAAGCCCGACGGCAGCACGATCGACTTCGAGGGCGTGCACACCTTCAGCCCCGAACAAGTGGAGTGGTTCCTGGCGGGCTCGGCCCTCAACGTCGTACGCCGCAAGGTCGCCGACGGCAAGGCCTGACCCGCCACAGACGATCTGGTCGGTCGCGTCGTCGACCTTCGCCGCGACCTGCGACCACGGCAGAACGCCCACACGCCGGCGGCTCACGCCGTAACGTCTCGCGCATGGATCTCTCCCCTGCGCTGCGCACCAACGGCGCCGTTCGCGCGTTCACCGATCAGCCCGTCGACGACGCAACGCTCCACGCCGTGCTCGAGACCGCCCGGTTCGCGCCCAGCGGGGGAAACCGTCAACCGTGGCGCGTGGCGGTGGTGCGCGACGGCGACACCCGTCGCGAGATGGGTTCGCTGATGCGTCTGGTGTGGGATGAATACGTGGCCGCGAACGCGACGGGCGTGACCGCGTTCGCCCTCGGCAGGTCGATCGACGCTCCCCCGGTCGCTGTACCGAACGGGCTGCTCGACACGATCGAGACCGTGCCTGTCGTCCTTGCCATCGCGGCCGACCTCCGCAACATCGCGATGATGGACGGCAACCTCGACCGGCCGCCGATCACGGGCGGCGCATCGATCTATCCGTTCTGCTGGAGCATCCTGTTGGCAGGCCGCGAGCACGGCCTCGGCGGCGTGCTCACCACGTTCCTGTCGCGCCAAGAGCCGGCGATCGCGTCTCGGCTCGCACTGCCGGACGATCATGCACTCGCTGCGGTCATCTTCCTCGGCTACCCCACGCATCAGAACACCAAGCTGAGGCGCAACCCCGTGAACTCGTTTGCCACGATCGACCGGTTCGACGGAGACTCCTTCGGTGCATGAACCGACGGCGCTTCCCGACCTCGATTACCTCGGCGACGAGCACGGCATGTTGGTTGCGTTCCTCGACTACTACCGCGCTGTCTTCGTGCGGAAGGTGGAGGACCTCACCGACGAACAGGCTCGCCGGCGGATGCCGCCCAGCGACCTCGACCTGCTCGGCATGACCCGACATCTCGCCGATGTCGAGCGTTGGTGGTTCCGCGCCGTCTTCACCGCCGAAGTCAGCACCGGCAACTACGACAGCGACGACGATCCCGACCTCGACTGGCACCACGGACCTGCCGACACGATCGCCGAGGCCAGCGACGTGTGGCGCGCCGAAGTCGACCGCGCCCGCGAAATCATCGCCACCTCCACCGATCTCGACGCGATCGCGGCCGACACCACGGGCAGCCGGGGCGAGATCTCACTGCGATGGATCATGATCCACATGATCGAGGAGTACGCGCGTCACGTCGGCCACGCCGACTTCTTGCGCGAGAACATCGACGGCACGACCGGCGATTGAACCTCCGAGGCGCGTGGTGCCGTCGATCAGGTGCCGTCGATCAGGTGACAGGGGCGGTGGTGGTCGGCCTGACGATCGCAGTGCGAGCCCGCTCTGCGGCATCGCGTGCCCGATCCGCCAATCGCCGAGCCGCCACGCCGATCCGGTTGATCCGGTCGAGCACGGCGTCGCGCGCCTGTTCTGCCTCGGTGGTGAGGCCGCTGAGCGACTCGATCTTCCACCACCGCATCACCACCGGCTGCAGGATCTGGTCGTGGTGCTGTTGCAGGTTGTACAGCCCGTCCCGGGCGATCGCCTCGGCGTGCTTCTTGAACCCGGGGATGCCGGTGCCGGGCATCTCGAACTCACGTACCTGGCGTTCGATCGCCGGCAGCACGAGCGATGGAGCCATGTCGAGCGCCGCTGAGGTGAGGTCTCGGTAAAACAGGAAGTGGAAGTTCTCGTCGGCCGCCACGCGGCTGATGATCTCATAGCCGGCCCGCCCCACCGGATGATCGCCCAGATGGTCCTGCAGCGCCTTGCCCGTGTTGCGGTGTGCGACCCGGGTCGCGAGCTCTTGCAACGCGACGTAGACGAACCCGTCGATCGCACTCTCGGGGTTCGGAACCTGACCCCCCGACATCTGAGCCATGCGACCATCCTCGAGAGCTCGCGGGTCGAGCGCGCGAGTGACGGTCATGAAGTCACGGAGCGCGATCGAGTGACGGGCTTCTTCGGCCGTCCACCGATGCGACCACTCTCGCCATATCCCCTCACGGCCGAACATCCGGTCGATGGTGTGGAAGTAGTAGGGGAGGTTGTCCTCGGTGAGCAAGTTGACGAACAACGCGCTGCGCACCGAATCGGGAACCGGCACATCGCGCGCATCCCATTGCTCGCCCTCGACGAAGTCGCGTCCCATGCCCCACGGCACGAACTCATGGGGATACCACGGCTTGCACGTGTCGTAGTGACGAGCGGTCAGCTGCTCGGCAACCGGGGTGAGTTCGCGGAGCAGTTCGACCTCGTTCATCTTCCCAGTCTACCTGCCGGTCGGTAGGCTGTCTCGGCATCGTGTGCAGACCCGGCGCGCACACCCGACGCCCACATCCGGCGCGCACCCCCGGCGGCGCCGCACCACCCTCCACCACGCTCGGGCAGGCTCCACCGACGCACGTGACGCCGAGACCGCGTAACGTTCGTGTTCGTGGGGACGGTACGGCGCCGACTGATGAGCATTCCTCTGCTGGTGGGGCTGGCCGTCGCCCTCGCCGTCGGCATCGTGGTCTGGCTCCCCCTCGCCGTCGCAGCCGATCTCCTGCGCGGGCGCACCCGCCTCCCCACGGCGCGCCTGCTGGCATTCGCGCTCGGTTGGGGCTGGTGCGAGACGGCCGGCATCTCGATCGCGTTGTGGCTGTGGATCACCGGCCGACGCAACGACCACCGCGCCCATTACGCCCTCCAGCGATGGTGGGCAGCCAAGGTGATGGGCGTGTTGCGACGCACCACCGGGCTCACCATCGACGTGACCGGTGTCGAGGCCTTCTCGCCAGGCCCGGCGGTCGTGTTCTGCAGGCATGCCAGCCTCGCCGATTCACTCGTGAGCGCCTGGGTGGTGACCACCCTGGCCGGCAAGCAACCGCGATACGTGCTCAAGCGCGAACTGCTGGCCGACCCGTGCCTCGACGTCGTGGGCAACCGCCTCCCCAACCACTTCCTCGACCGCGAGGCTGCCGACTCCGCTGCCGAACTCGCGGCACTCACACGGCTCTCGAGCGATCTCGGCCTCGACGACGTGGCGATCATCTTTCCCGAGGGCACCCGAGCCTCGCCGGCGAAACGCCAGAAGGCGCTCGACCGCATCGCCTCGCGCGATCCGGCTCGAGCGGACCGACTGGCGGCGATTCGCCATCTGCTCCCCCCTCGACCGGCCGGCAGCGCCGCGCTCCTGGCCGGATCACCCGACAGCGACGTGGTCATCGCCTGGCACACCGGGTTCGAGGGCCTCGACACCTTCGGAGGCATCCTGCGCGCCCTCGGCCGCGGAGCACCCCGCGTTCGCTTCGGTGCCATCCGGATCAGCCGCGGCGACGTACCCTCCACCGACGACCTCACCGGTCTGACCGCTTGGCTCGACGATCGTTGGCTCGAGGCCGATCGGGCCGTCGACGTCCTGCTGTCCGAATCTCCCCTGAATCTGCCCTGAATCTGCCCTGAATCCGGCGTAGCGCCGGTTCGAACCACTCCATCACCAACGATCGAGGCCCCGATGTCCACCGCCATGTTGTCCGCAGCACTTGCGATCGTTGCGTTGATGCTCGTCACGTGGGTGATCAGCGTGGTCATCTCCAACGCCTCGATCGTCGACATCGTGTGGGGACTCGGATTCGTCGTGGTCGCGTGGGTCGTCCGCCTCACGGTCGACGACGGCCTCGACGCCCGCCAGTGGCTGCTGGTCGCGATGACCACGATCTGGGGGCTCCGGCTGGCCCTCTACTTGGCATGGCGCAACCTCGGACACGGCGAGGACTACCGATACCGGGCCATGCGCAAGCACTTCGGCCCGAACTTCCATTGGATCAGCCTCGCCACCGTGTTCGGTCTTCAGGGTGTGTTGATGTTCGTCGTGTCGTTGCCCGTGCAGATCGGCCAGACCGACGACACCCCCGACCTCGGCGTGATCGCGATCCTCGGCATCCTCGTGTGGACGGCGGGCTTGTTCTTCGAAGTCGTCGGCGACGCTCAGCTCGCACGATTCAAGGCCGATCCGGCCAGCGCGGGCAAGGTGATGGACCGAGGCCTCTGGCACTACACGCGCCACCCCAACTACTTCGGCGACTGCTGTGTCTGGTGGGGAATCGCCCTCGTCGCGGCCGAGACCGGCACCGGTGCCATCGGATTGATCGGAGCCGTCGTGATGACGGTGCTCCTGCGACGAGTGTCAGGCGTGACGTTCCTCGAGAAGACGATCGTGAAGCGCCGAGAGGGCTACCAGGAGTACATCGAACGGACGTCGCCGTTCATCCCACGACCGCCGCGACGCACCGCGAGCAGCGTGCCGAAACCCTGACTCGACCGGCGGGTCGACGGCCTGAAGGCACGAGGCACGGCGCGGGCTGGATCAGTCCTTGCCCGGGCGCCGCTTCATCTCGGCGTTCGGGTCGCCCTTGTAGCCAGGCGGCAGCGAAGCCACGAGTTCGTCCGGGGTGGGCTCGTGCTTGAGCCGACTCTCCGGGGGCAACAGATCCATCAGCGCCTTCATGATCCGCTTCGTGTCGGCATCGGGGTCCTTGTGCTTCAACGGCACCGCTGCCCCGACCCTCACCTGCACGAGCGGCGGATCGACGAGGTTCAACACGTTGGGCAGACGCGCCGATCGTGGCCACACCTTCTCGGTGCCCCACAGACCCACGGGGATCACGGGGGCGCCGGTGAGTGCGGCGAGTCGGGCTGCACCCCATCTGCCTTTCAGCTTCGGGTCGAAGAACGCCCGTCCACGGGGAATCGTGCCCTGGGGCATGATCGCGACCAGGTCGCCGTTCGCCAGCGCCTCGGCCGCGGCTGCGAGAGGGTCGTCGCTCCCGGTGCCACGATCGACGCGGATGCCACCCATCGCCGTGGCGATCTGCCCGACGATCGGAGCGTCGAAGACCTCTTTCTTGCCGAGGAACCGCACCGTGCGTTCGGTCCTCGCGATCGTGAGTGCCATCGCTGCGGAGTCGAAGTAGCTGCGGTGGTTCCCGACGATGATCGCGGGTCCGGTCGACGGGATGTTCTCCGTGCCGGCGATGTCGAACTTCGCGTACGGGAAGAAGAACGGATGGGTGAAGCTCAGCGCCAGTCGCTGGATCTCCAGGTTCACCACCGGGATCTTGGCCATACCGTGCCCCTCCCTCTCGTCGTGCGATTCTTGGTTCTCGGCGTCGCTGCCGTCATCGGCCCGATCGCCACGCTTGCCCGACAGATCGAGCACGGGCCACCGCCGAGCAGCGGCGACCAGCACCATGCGGGGGTCGGGATTCACGACGTACGGGCTGCCGACCGCGGCCAGCAACGGCGTGTCGTAGACGCTGTCGCTGTAGGCGAAGCTGTGCGCCAGATCGAAACCATTGCGTTCGGCCCACTCACGAACGGCTGCGAGCTTGCCCGCGCTCCACACGAAGGGGCCTGTGATGGTGCCGTCGTAGGTTCCGTCGGCGTTGACGCCGTAGCGGGTGGCGACGACATCGTCGAGGCCGAGCAGATCGGCGAGCGGCTTGACCAGATCGTAGGGCGTGGTCGTCGCGAGCACGATCGGCCGACCCGCGGCGCGATGTTCGGCGAACAGCCCAGCGGCCAGCGGTTGCATCATGGCAACGAGTTCGGGGCCTGCCTGCTCTGCGGCGCGCTGGATCGCTGCCCGGGACTTTCCCTTGGCCAGCGCAGCACCCTGGCGGGCGAGGGCCATCGACGGCAGCGTCTCACCGACGGTGTTGAACAGCTTGAACAACAGCGATTCACCGGGGATCGACCTGCTCACCAGGCCCGCTGCCTTCATCGCGTGGGAGAACACCTCTCCCGACGCCCCGGCGAGCAGGGTGCGATCGAGATCGAAGAAGGCCGCTCCACGCGGCGTCGCCGTCGCCATGGAACGGCACACTACGGCAGCGCGTGACCTGGAGGAACAGCGATGTGCGAGAAACACGGGAATCTGCACCGACCGACGACGACCGACGACGACCGACGACGACCGACGACGACCGACGACGACCGACGACGACCGACGACGACGACCGACGACGACGACCGACCGTGGCCAATCAGGTGGAAAACGGGAAAGACCCCGCTTGGGGGAAGCGGGGTCTCTCAACCGAAACCCGGCGACTTGGGGGTGCCGCCTTCGTGGGTTCTTGTCGAGCGATCCCTGGGGGAGGGATCACTTCGATCAACATGTGAAAGTATGCACGTGAACATCTGATCTTTCAAGTTGGAATCCCGGATACTTGGTATCGTTTTTCGAGATGGATCTCCGGCAGCT
>JAYUSX010000199.1:0-11382 GCA_043755475.1 Actinomycetota bacterium | reverse complement strand
TCGACCCACACCCGCTTGACCAGATGGCCCTTGATGTCCATCCCGATGATGTTGCCGGCGTGGAGGCGGACCTCGTCGGCGTTGTCGGCCAGCTTGATTCCACCAGCCTTGCCTCGGCCGCCCACCTGCACCTGCGCCTTCACGACGACCGGGTATCCGGCCATCTCCGCCGCAGCGACGGCCTCGTCGACGGTGTACGCAACATCACCTGGCGACACCGCGATGCCGTAGCGGGCGAAGTACTGCTTCCCCTGGTACTCGAACAGATCCACGTGTTCAGTCCTCTCTGGCGTCGAGCGCCGTTTCCAACCACTGTGCGATGCCCTTGAGCGAGGCTCCGGGACCGAAGATCTCGGACACGCCCTGCTCGCGGAGCACGCGGGCGTCGGCGTCGGGAATGACGCCCCCGCCGAACACCATCACGTCGCCGAGGTCACGACTGCGCAGTTCTTCCATCACGCGGGGGAACAGCGTGAGGTGGGCACCGCTCAGCAACGACAGGCCCACGGCATCGACGTCCTCCTGCAGCGCGGTCTCGGCGATCTGTTCCGGCGTCTGGTGCAGCCCTGTGTAGATGACCTCGAAACCGTGGTCGCGCAACGCCCGTGTGATGGTCTTGGCTCCGCGATCATGGCCATCGAGACCAGGCTTCGCGACGACGACTCGATACGTGCGCTTCACGAGTGGTGGACCCTACGCCGTGCAAGCCCTCCAGCTCCAACTGATGACGCGACCGATGGGGCGACATAAGACGCGACGGACGGGGCCGCGAGTGGATGAACGACGACCCACCCCTGCCGATCGCGGGTGTCCATCGCCCTCGGCTCGCCCGACGGCTTCGACGGTCGGCGCGGGGAGCGCGTTGGGAGCGGCACGGGCGTGGAGCAGACTGGGCAGCGTGCAGACCAGTTGGCGCCCACGTTCGAACCTGTCGAGGGCTCTGCTGCCGGTCGTGGGAGGCATCGCGTTCTTTGGCCTGCTCGGTCTGCTCACCTGGGGCATCGCCGTGCTGCTGTCGCGCAACCCCGAGAAGGTCGAGCAGCGCTTGGCGGTCACCCAGTTCGAAGTCGGCAACACCGAGTTCCTCGCCGACCTCATCGCCGACGACGGGCCGTTGCTCTTCCAGGGCCTGGTCGGCAACTCGGCCGATCGCAGCATCGTGCTCGACCATCAGGGCGACGACCCCAAGAAGGGATGGCGCGTCCGGTATGCCCATCCGGCCGACGGTGATCCGACCTGCATCGTGTCCCAGATCGAACAGACCCGGCAGTACACCGACTGTCGGGGTCGCACCCTCGAGGTCGACGACCTTGCCCGACCCGAGCAGGCGCGGGTGCTGGTGAGCGACGTGGTCGTGATCGACCTCCGAGCCGCGGCGGAGGCAGACCCGTCCACCACGGTCTCGTCGATCGTCTCGACCACCATCGCCCCATGACCGACGCCGCGTTCGACCGGCGCCGCTTCCTGGCCGCACTCGCCGCGGCACCGGTGCTGGCCGCGCTGCTACAGGCATGCGGTGAGGGCGACCAGCCCGCCGCTCACGGAGCGCTCCGATCGGACCGCGACCGCAACGCGGCCGACCTCTCGCTCGCGCTCGACGCGGCAACGTCGGTCAACCTCTTCGGCACCGACCTGTTCCGACAGTTCGCCGCAGCAGATCCGACACGCAACATCGTCATGTCGCCGGCCAGCAGCGCGCTCGCGCTCGGCATGGCCGCCGCCGGTGCCGGCGGCGCCACCCTCACCGAGTTCCTACGCGTGCTCCGGATCGACATGGAGCCAGCCGCGGACGAGCCGGCTGCCGACCAGTTGCCTGAGGAGGTCGCAGGCGCCCGACTCCACGCAGGCATGAACGCCGTCGAGGCGTCGCTGACCGCACGAAACCGATCGGGCGTGCAGCTCGAGATCGCGAACGCCACGTGGTTGCAGGACGAGATGGCGATCGCTCAGCCGTATCTCGACGTGCTCGCCGAGCAGTACGGCGGAGGGGTGGAGACCGTCGACTTCACGTCCGACCCCGACAGCGCCCGGCGGGCGATCAACGCGTGGGTGGCCGAACGCACCAAGAATCGAATCCCCGAGCTGCTCGCGCCGGACGCTCTCGACGAACTCACCCGGTTCGTGCTCGTGAACGCGGTGTACCTCGCGGCACGATGGGCCGAGCCGTTCTCGCCCGACCTCACCCGCGGTGCGCCGTTCACCACAGCGGCGGGCGAGACCGTCGAGGTGCCGATGATGGTTCGTCAGGCCGAACTGCCCCACGCATCGGGCGACGGTTGGCAGGCGGTGGAGTTGTCGTACGTGGGCGACGAGTTGGCGATGCTGCTGTTCCTCCCGGAACCAGGGTTCCTGCCGACGTTCGAGGAGATCTTCCTCGTCACCGATGCGACCCAGTACCTCGAGCCCCGACTGGTGCTGATGCGACTCCCTCGATGGGACATCGCATCCGACGTCGAACTCGCCGACGAGTTGTTCTCGCTGGGACTCACCACTGCCTTCGGCGATGTGGCCGACTTCACCCGCATCACCACCGATGTCGCGCTGCGCATCGGCAAGGTGGTGCACCAGGCCAGCATCACCGTGGGCGAGGAGGGCACCGAAGCCTCGGCCGCCTCCGCGGTCATCGGCGAAGCGGGTTCGGCCCCGCCCGTCGAGGAGCCCCTGGAGCTGACCTTCGACCGTCCGTTCGTGTTCGCGCTGCGCGACCGGCTCTCCGGGGCGGTGCTGTTACTCGGTCGGGTGGCCGACCCGCGGGGCTGACCCGGCCTGACCCGCGTCTGGGCGCTGAGCTCAGCGCAGCGCAGGCGGCAGGTTGGCCAACAGCCGGTCGACGAAGACCTCGCTGTGCTCGTCGAGCTTCGACCGGTTGAGCGCCACTCCACCGAGTACGTCGGCGCCTCGACCCATCACGGCCGACGTGAGCTTGTCGAGGGTCTTGGCCGGGTTCAGAGCGAAGGTGCAGAACACCGCCGACTTCTTGCCGCGCATCATCGGCAGCTTGTCGATGTTGCCGAGGCCCCACGGGGCCTGCCCCACCACGAACAGCCCGTGCACCCAGGTGCCGACCACCACCATGTCGGCCTGTTGGATGGCGGCATGATCCGGTTGCCGCACCCGGTTCAGACCGGTGATCGTCCACCCTTCCTGCTGCAGTAGCGAGCCGATCCGCTCGCCTGCCTTCCACGTGTTGCCGGTGAGGCTCTCGACCAGGATTGCTGCCTTCATGGCCACGATTCAATCAGATGGCGCACGCTCGCTCCCCCTTCGCTGACACGACCACGGCCGATGCGACGCAGGTCAGGACCTTCGACATCGCCGCCGGGCGGCGGCGCCGCGGCGGGCGGCCGCTGTGGCACCCCGTCCCTAGGATGGTCACGTCATGTCGTCCGACCTCCAACTGTTCCCCGACGAGCCCGTCGATCCCGACGAACCGGCATCTCGAGGCCGGGTCGCCCTCGACGGACTGAACCCGGACCAGCTCGACGCCGTCGTCCACCGCGGTGGCCCGCTGCTCGTCGTCGCGGGCGCCGGCTCGGGCAAGACCCGGGTGCTCACCCATCGCATCGCCCACCTCATCGACGAGGGCGTGCACCCGATGCAGATCCTCGCGATCACGTTCACCAACAAGGCGGCAGGCGAGATGCGCGAACGAGTGGCCGCGCTCGTCGGTCCCGTCGCGATGAAGATGTGGGTGAGCACGTTCCACTCGGCGTGCGTGCGGATCCTGCGCGCCAACGCCGACCGGCTCGGCTATCCGCGCACGTTCAGCATCTACGACCAGGCCGACGCCCAGCGCCTCACCGGATACGTCATCCGCGACCTCGGTCTCGACGCCAAGCGGTTCACGCCCCGCGGCGTGCACGGCCTCATCAGCCTGTTCAAGAACGAGCTCGTCACACCCGACGACGCAGCGACGAGAGCCGCCAACATCTTCGACCGCAAGCATGCCGACGTGTACCGCGAGTACCAGTTGCGACTGCACCGCGCCGGGGCGATGGACTTCGACGACCTGTTGATGAAGACCGTCGAGCTGTTCCAGCAGCACCCCGACGTGCTCGCGAGCTACCAGCAGCGATTCCGTCACATCCTGATCGACGAGTACCAGGACACGAACATGGCGCAGAACGAACTGGCCGTCCTGCTGGCCAAGGACAGCGGCGAGATCACCGCTGTCGGCGACAGCGACCAGTCGATCTATGGCTTTCGCGGGGCCGACGTGCGCAACATCAACGAACTCGAGGACAAGTTCCCCGACCTCACCACGATCGTGCTCGACCAGAACTACCGCAGCACCCAGGTGATCCTCGATGCGGCCAATGCGGTGATCGCGAACAACGCGTCGAAGACCAAGAAGCGGCTGTGGAGCGAGCTCGGCACGGGCGAGGCGATCGTTCGGTACCAGGCCGACGACGAGCACGACGAAGGTCAGTGGGTGGCCCGCACCATCCAATCGCTGCACGACAACGATCATCAGCAGTGGCGCGACGTCGCGGTGTTCTACCGCACGAACGCCCAGGCCAGGGTGCTCGAGGAATCGCTCATTCGCATCGGCATCCCCTACAAGGTGGTCGGCGGCACCCGCTTCTACGACCGGCGTGAGATCAAGGATGCGATGGCGTACCTGAAGGCGACGGTGAACCCCGCCGACGAGGTGAGCGTGAAGCGCGTGCTGAACGTGCCCAAGCGCGGCGTCGGCGACACGAGCGTGGCAAAGATCGATGCGCTGGCCACCGCTGCCGGGATCAGCTTCACCGAGGCGATGCGACGAGCCGGCGATGCCGGCGTGAGCGGTCCGGCCCTGCGCGGCGTCGACCGGTTCGTGCAACTGCTCGACGACCTCGCGGCGATGGTGGTCGAACCCGACCCCGACGACGCCGGCGGCGTGCCGGCCGCCGGCCCGGCCGACGTCCTGCAGAACGCGCTCGAGCTGAGCGGATACCTGGCCGAACTGGAGGCCGAGGCATCGGTCGAATCGAACGGGCGACTCGAGAACCTGGGCGAGTTGGTGGGCAGCGCGCGCGAGTACACCCGGATCGACGAGTTCCTCGAACAGGTGGCGCTCGTCGCCGACACCGACGACATCGACGACGACAACCGCACCGTGTTGATGACGCTTCACTCTGCGAAGGGTCTCGAGTTCCCCAACGTGTTCCTGCTCGGGATGGAAGAGGGTGTGTTCCCCCACACCCGCGCCCTCACCGAGCCGACGGAGCTGGAAGAAGAACGACGTCTGGCCTACGTGGGCATCACCCGCGCCCAACGCAAGCTGCACCTCACGCATGCGTGGAGTCGCAGCCTGTTCGGGAGCACCCAGTACAACCCGCCCAGCCGGTTCATCGACGAGATCCCGCCCGAGCTCGTCGAGATCAAGGGCACCGGTGGCGGCCGCAGCAGCTACGGGCGGCAGAGCTATCGCGACCGTGACCGTGACCGTGACCGAAACCGAGGCCGAGGTTCGAGCGAGGCTCCCGAGTACAAGCGACGCAGCGCGCTGTCGTCGTTCGACCCGGACGACGATGCCGCCGATGCCGCCGATGCCCACCGCGAACGAGTGGTCGAGGCGGCACTTCGAGCCGGCCGTTCCGGGCCGTCGCCGTCGGGTGCGGAGTCGATGGGTCTCAAGATCGGCGACGACGTCGAGCACCCCACGTTCGGTGAGGGCATCATCCTCGAGGTCCGCGGTGAAGGCGATCGCGCCGAGGCCACCATCCGTTTCCCGGGCGTCGGCACCAAACACCTGTCGCTGGCCTGGGCGCCACTCAAGAAGCTCTGATCACGTGCCGGGTCACCTCATGCGCAGCGCTCGTTTCGTGGTGCTCGGGGCGTTGTCGGGACTGATCGCCGGGCTCGGGTCGTTCGTCTTCCTCGAACTGCTCGACGAGGTCACCGAGACCCGGTTCGAGAACGGCTGGTTGGTGTGGTTCCTGCCGTTGGGCGGCCTGGTGATCGGATTCGCCTACCACGTGGTCGGCGAGCGAGCCGTGGGCGGCACAGCGCTGGTGGTCGACGAAGCACATGCCTACACCCGAGGTGCCCCGGCCCGCATGGCGCCGATGGTGCTCGCCGGCACGTTGCTCGGTCATCTCCTCGGAGCGTCGATCGGCCGAGAGGGCACCGCGGTGCAGATGTCGTCATCGGTCACCGATGCGGCGGCGCGAGCGGCCAGGCTCGACCACGACCATCGGGCCATGCTGGCCCGGGCCGCTCTCGCCGGAGGTTTCGGATCGGTGTTCGGTGTGCCACTGGCCGGCATCGTGTTCGCGATGGAGGTGGCCCGACGGCGGACGTGGCGCGCGCTGCTCGCGTCGGTGCCCGCCGCGTTCGTGGGGCACGCCGTGGTGGTGGGCCTCGGTCACGATCACGCCCACTGGGCGCAGGTCCAGGTGCCCTTCGGGTTCGACACCTTCCTGCTGTTGGCGGTGGCCGGGTTGGTCTTCGGTGTGACGGCCCGCTGGTTCGCCCGTGCGGTGCCGGCTGCCAAGCGAGCGATGGCCACCTTGGTGCCGTGGGCACCGGCGCGGCCGGCGCTCGGTGGACTGGTCACCCTCGCGCTGATGGTCCTCGTCGGCCGCGACTATCTCGGGCTGTCGCTGCCGCTGCTCGACTCGGCGCTCGCCGGCTGGAGTCGCGACTGGTACGACCCCGTCCTGAAGTTCGTCTTCACGGTGGTCGCGCTCGGCACCGGCTTCGTGGGCGGCGAGGTGACTCCACTGTTCGTGATCGGCGCCTGCCTCGGATCGGTCGTGGCCGATCCGCTCGGCCTCTCGCCGCCGGCGATGTCGGCCCTCGGCCTGGTCGCCGTCTTCGGTGCCGCCGCTCACGTCCCCATCGCGTCGACCGTGATGGCCGCCGAGCTGTTCGGCCCACATGCGATCGTGCCGGCCCTGGTGGTGTGCGCAGCGGCGCGGGCGGTCGCCCACCGCGAGAGCATCTATGCCCACCCTGCCGCGCCCCGAGCGGGTTCGGGCACCCTGGATGCACACGGAACCACTCGAAACGAAAGCTGAGACATGGTGAACAAAGTGGTCTCGTTGTCTCTCCTGCTCCCCCCGTCGGAAGGGAAGGCGTTCGGCGGACGCGGGCGGTGGGATCCGACGAAGGGCAAGGTGTCGGCCTTCGCGGGCTTGGCGCAGCGACGGGAGCAGATCGCTCACGCCCTCGCCGCGGTCGGCGGTGGCGACGAGAAGTTGCTCGGCGTCGGTGGCGCTCACCTGGTCAGAGCGCAGTCGGCGAACTCGTCCTTGCTGGGAGCGCCGGTCCTGCGTGCTGCGGAGAGGTACACCGGGGTCGTGTGGGACCACCTCGACCTGGCCTCGTTGTCGGTCGAGCAGCGTCGGCGGGCCGGCACATCGATCGCTGTCGTCTCGGGTCTGCTCGGCGTGGTCGGCGTCGATGATCTGATCCCCGACTATCGGCTGAAGATGGCCGCGTCGCTCGCACCGATGGGCAAGTTGTCGACGTGGTGGCGGCCGGCGGTGTCCGAGGCGATCAACATGTGGGCACGGCGTCGCTACGTGATCGATGTGTTGCCCAACGAGCATCGTTCGGCATGGGTGCCCGAGCGCGTGCGCGGGGTGAGCGTGTCGTTCGTCGAACGATCCACTGCCTCATCCGGCAAGGTGGCAGGCAAGGTGGCAGGCAAGGTGGCAGGCAACGTGGCAGGCAACGTGGCAGGCAAGGTGGTGGGCCACGACGCGAAGGCTGCGAAAGGTCGCCTCGTGCGGCACGTGCTCACCTTCGACGGCCACCCCGAGGACGCACTCTCGACGTGGTCCGATGATCGTTTCGCATTGTCGATCGTGGCACTCTGAGGTGATGGATCAGGCGTTCATCGACCGCATCAACGCCCAGAGCGCGTACGAGTTCGCTCGAACGGCGCCGCCGGAGGGCTTCCCGAAGCTTCCCGATCTGCCGCTCGGGCGATACACCGATCAGGGTCTGTGGGAGCTGGAGCGCGATCACGTCTTCGGTCGCACCTGGATATTCGTCGCACACACCAGCGAGCTGGCGGGCGCGGGCGCCTACCGCACCATCGATGTGGTGGGTCGGCCGCTCGTGCTCGTGCGCGGCGATGACGGAGTGGTGCGCGCCTTCTTCAACGCGTGTCGCCATCGTGGAGCTCCGGTCGTGCGCGACGAGTGCGGCACGTGCCGGCTGATGGTGTGCCAGTACCACTCGTGGAGCTACGACCACTCGGGCCGTCTGGTTCGTGTGCCCGACGAGCGTGACTTCGTCGGGCTCCAGGTCGATGAGCGCTCGCTCGTCTCGGTGCGCTGCGAGGCGTGGGGTGGTCTGCTGTTCGTCAACCTCGATCCCGACGCCGAGCCACTGCTCGACTGGTTGGGGCCGCTCACCGACGAGCTCCGCCAGATCGTCGACGCCGAGCTTCGTGTGGTCACACGACACGTCACGACGCACCGGTGCAACTGGAAGATCATGGCCGAAGGCTTCCTCGAGGTGTACCACGCGAAGACGATCCATCCGAACACCGTCGCCGGGGTGCTCCGACCCGCCGGCGCAGCGATCAGCCTCGTGCGCAACGGCCACCAACGGATGTACACCCCGCTCGCCGAGGCGGTGATCGCATCGGGCCGCGACAGCCATCGCGGACTGCCGGCGATCGAGGATCTCGGCGAACTGTTCGACACGACGAACCCGGCCTACGGGATCTTCCCGAATCTGATCACCCCGCTCGACAAGGTGGGATTCCCGATCCTGCAGTTCTGGCCAGAAGCCGTCGACCGCACTCGCCTCGAGCGGGTGTGGCTCGCGCCCGTCGATGGCGTGGAGCCCGTCCTGCACGAGACGTGGGCACGCCGCCTGCCCGCGTTCGAGATGGTGATGGAGGAGGACACCAAGAACCTCGAGCCGATCCAACGGTCGGTCGAGACCGCAGCCCATGGCGGCATCCCCCTCAACTACCAGGAACGTCGCATCTGGCACTTCCACGCCACGATCGACAAGAACATCCAGGCTGCAGTCGGCGCCGATGCGATCCCCGAGCACCTCCGGGTACCGGATCTACTGGCCGCGTGGGTCGATTGAGGGCGTGACGGCGACCGCCGCACACCTGAACGCGGTGATCGTCAGGCGAGCGAGCGCAGCGCCGTGATGCACGACCCGGCCGACAGGTCGACCACTGCGGCGACCGGTCGCCCCACACCGGTGACGGCCTGCAGCGCCTTGCCACCCGACGCCGGCGACGGCAGTCCCCACGCCAGGATCGCATAGCGACTGCTCGGCTCGACCGTGCTCACCACCGCGCCCTTGGCGATCGCCTTCCACAACGTCTCGAGGCGCAGCAGCCCCGGACGCGACCCGGTTCGGCCGCCGGCGACCTCGATCCACCAGACGGTTCCGTCGGCAGCACGACACCGCAGGCTCGGTTGCACCCCTGTGGCGACGGCCGCGTCGTCGGTGATGTCGGTGAAGCCGGCCTCGGCCAGGCACCACTTCGCGTAGTCCTTCGACGCCCAGCCACCCCGCCGCGGATCGGTGTCTCGGCCCGTGCCGGGCGCGAGATGCACGGCATCGTCAGCCGGTAGGGGCGACGAGGCCGTGTCGCGAGCGATGCGAGCATCGGCCGCGTCGACGTACGACCGGTCGGTGTCGTATCCGATGTAGTGACGACCGGTGCGCACCGCGGCGACGGCCGTGCTGCCCGAACCCATGAATGGGTCGAGCACCAGATCACCGACGTAGGTGTGCAAGTGGATCAACCGTTCGGGCAACGCCACCGGGAACGGAGCGGGATGCCCCACCCGCGACGCGCTCTCCGCCGGCATCTCCCACACGTCGAGGGTGGCTTCCATGAACTCGTCTCGCGTGAGGCTGCTCACCGACGGCAGGCCGCGTGCGGCGCGCTTCCTCGCGTCGACAGCACGATCGAACCGACCCTTGCTGGCCACGATGATCCGCTCGCTCACGTCGCGCAGCACCGGGTTGCCGGGGCGTTGGAACGAGCCCCATGCACATGATCCCGACGCGCCGCGTTGTTTCACCCACACGATCTCGCCGCGCAGCAACAGCCGCAGGTCGTCCTGCAGGATCGAGGTGACATCGGCCGACAACGACCGATACGGCCGCCGGCCCAGATTGGCGACGTTGACGGCGATGCGTCCGCCCGGCTCGAGCACCCGGACGCACTCGGCGAACACGTCGCGCAACATCTGCAAGTAGTCGAGGTAGGTGGCGGGCACACCACCCTCACCGAGCGCCTCCTCGTACGCCTTGCCGGCGAAGTACGGCGGAGACGTGACCACCAGGGCCACCGAGTTGTCGGCCACCTCGCTCATGTCGCGGGCATCTCCGACGACGATCCGGTCGATCTCCTTCGGCGCGGCGATCGTCTCGTCGGCGCTCACCTGCGGTGCGGAGAACCGCGAGTAGAACGCGGTCGCGTCGTGGTTCTCGCGCTTGGACACCCCGAAGTTCGAGGTCGAGGTACCGCGTGGAATGCGGGTCTCTGGACGGGTTTCTGCACGGGTGTCGGCACGTGGAGCGACCCGTTCACCGTGGGCGATCCCTCGGGATCTGCCACGAGCGATCCCGCGCGTACGTTCGGCCATCGAACCAATGCTACGAGTTGCCGCGCGCGCAGACGAGCACCCTGGGCGCGAACCACCGTCTCAGGGTGGGGGTGACAGCTCCTCGCTGGTCGTGTCGAGGCCGCTCATCCCGGGTTCTCCTGACGTTCCGCGCGTTCCATCCGCTCTACCGGCGCATGGCGCATGTCGGGGTGGGTGAGGATCCAGAACTGCTCCTCGCGGATCGCATTCACCACGTGGTCGGCGACGATCGACGCGTCGATGCCGTCGACCACTCCTTGACGCAGCATGTCTTCGACCATCTTCCCGACCGGCGATTGCGTCTGGGCCGGCTCGTCACCGAGGCGATCCGTCCACTTCTGGCCCTCCACCAGGTTCGTCCGCACGAATCCGGGGCAGAGCGCGCTCACGCCGACCGGTGACCCGCCCGCCTTGAGCTCCAGGTACAAGCCCTCGCTCAGCGCGACGACACCGGTCTTGGTGACGTTGTACGCCGCGGCGCCGGGCAGAGCCACCAAACCCGCCATCGACGCGGTGTTCACGATGTGGCCCTCGCCCTGGTCCTCCATGATCGGCAGAAAGGCCCGGATCCCGTGGATCACGCCGTAGAGGTTGATGCCGACGACCCACTCCCATGCGCTGAACGGACCACGCCACGGATCGCCCTTGCCCACCACACCGGCGTTGTTGCACAACACGTGAGCGGCGCCGAAGCGATCGATCGTCGCAGCGGCCAGGGCATGCACCTCGGGTTCGAGCGATGTGTCGGCCACCACCGTGAGCACCTCGGTGCCGCCCTCGGCCAGCTGGGCTTCGACCGAGCGCAGGCGTGCTT
>JAYUSX010000198.1:0-4501 GCA_043755475.1 Actinomycetota bacterium | reverse complement strand
CGCCCTGCTGGCCGACCCGGCTGCAGGTCACCTGGAACGTCACCGCCTCGCCTTCGAGGAGCTCGATCGGGGTGCGGAACGACCGCTGCCAGTCGAAGCCGTCTTGAAGGTCGATCAGGTCGAACGGGAAGTTGGCCGCCGGGTTGCCGAGCGTGATGATCGCGGTGCCTTCGTCGTCGAACGGGTTGCGCATCGACAGGTCGGTGATCAGCAACCGTTTGCCTGATGGCACGGTGAACGACTCCGGATCCCCGGTGGTGTTCGCCGGTACCCCGCTCGGCAACGTCACGAAGATCGGATCGCCCTGCACGACGGCTCCGGTGTTCGTGTTGGGTTCGTCCGCGCCGGCCGTCGTCGGAGTGACCGGCTGCTGGGGATCGATGGTGATGACCGGGGCGGCCGGTAGCTCGATCTTTCCGACGGCTCGTTCGGCTGCGTCGTCGATCGCGGGCCGTGCGAGGCCGAACCACGCGCCGATCAGTGCGCCCAAGACGAGCGCGGTGCCGGCGAGGCGAGCACCGATCCGGTCGGGCAGCATGGGACCCTGCACGAACGTTGCGGTGGTCGACGCGGTGGGGGCTCCTTGTTGGTCGGCGTCGACGCGGAACGGGATCGTGCGCACCCGGCGCTCCCACTGACGGCTGGTTGCCTTCAGCTTCAGGCGCACCAGCTGGCTGCCGCCCGGCTCGATGCCCAACGCCGGCGGGTCGAAATCGCCATCGAGCCGCTGGGTGGGATCGATGAGGTGCATCCGGCAGCTCGCTTGCGAGTTGCCCCTGTTCTCCACCATCACCTCGAACGTCGCGCGGCGGCGGCTGCGCAGCGCCGGCTGCAACATGGTGACGATGCGGTCGTAGGTCGCCGCGACGTGCAGCGTGAGTTCAGCGCCCTCGACGTCGTCAGGGTCGGTCTGGGGAACGATCCGGATGCCGAGCGCCGTGGGACCTGCGGTGGTGCTGGCGAGCCGTGGTGCCGACACCTCGACCTGAACGGTCTCCTGGGAGCCACCGAACAGGGTGACGTACGCGGGCCTGATGGTGCTCCAGGCTGCCGCGAGGCCCGTGGGCGTGAGCGAGAAGCTCTCCGTCTGGTTGCCGAGGTTGGTGATGGTGAGTGCCAGCTTCACCGAGGAGCCCGGCTCGATGTCGGCTTCGTTGTGCGCGAACCACGCCTGAACAGTCACGGCGCATCAGGGTAGTGGTGGGGTCGACGCTCGCCGCGGCAGGTGGCAGGTGGCGACCTGATCGGACCGGAACAGGATCACCGGAAGACGATGCGGTCGCGGCCCTCACGCTTCGCGACGTGCAGCGCCTCGCCGGCCGAGGAGAGCACGCGCTGCATGTCGTCGGCGCCACTGCCGACGCTCACACCGATCGATGCCGTCACCTGCGTGCCGGGCGGAAGGCCCTGCCACGGACGGTTGGCGATCAACACTCGGACCCGTTCGAACATGGCACGTGCATCGCCGGGGGAGGTCTCGCGGAGCACGATGATGAACTCGTCGCCACCCATCCTGATCACCGCATCGCCGCGGCGGCAGATGCGTTGGAGGATGCCGGCGAGCTCCTGCAGCAGAGTGTCTCCGTGTTCGTAGCTCAGGTCGTCGTTGACGGCCTTGAACCCATCGAGATCCAGCAGCGCCACCGACACCGGGCCGTGTTGTTCGAGCACCTCCGGCAGCCAGCTGTGCAGGAAGCGGCGGTTCGGCAGGCTGGTCAGCGGGTCGGTCTCGCTGATCACTTCGGTGCTCCGCAGCGACACGCCCAGGCGCACGTGCTCCCAGCGCGCCTCGCGTTCACGGCGCAGCGCCTGGCTGACGCCTTCGAACTGGCGGTTCATCGCCTCGCGCGCCTCGTCGTAGCGGCCGCTCTCCCAGAGGATGTCGATGCTGACCCGTGCCGACGACTTGAGGTAGTTGCCGATGTTGAGCTCCTTGCCGCGCGCCGCGGCATCGAAGATCAAATCGAGCACGGCAGGGTCGCGTTCCAGCTGCCAACGGGCGACCGCCTCGCCGACCATGGCCACCACTTCACATTCCTGCAGCTCGTTCTTCTCCGCCAGGTCGCGACAGCGACGCGCGTCGTCGAGTGCCGCGTCGTGGTGGCCGATCGCGTTCAACAGGATCGAGCGGTGGGCGAGCGCCGTTGCCTCCGTCACCACGTCACGCTTGCCCTGCACGTCGAGCGCAGCGGTGGCGGCGTAGATCCCGTCGTGGAGGTGACGGGAGGCCATCTCGGGGTCGATCTCGTAGTTCATCGCCATGTGATGCGCCGAGGCCATGTTCGCGTAGACGAATGTCCGTTCGGCCTCGTCGGGGGCGAGCCGCAAGGCGCGGTCGTAGAGCTCGATCGCCGGCAACGGGAAGTCGCATCGTTGATACGTGACGGCCATGTTGTGGATCACCTGGTAGTAGGCCGGGTCGTTGGGCACTCGAATCAGCACGTACATCGCTTCCGACAATGTCTCGCTCGCCTCGGCGAACATGTTGCGCAGCATCATCGTCTCGACGCGGAGACCGAGGGCGTCTGCCAGTTCGGCGTAGCACTCCTCGCTCCGGGCCTCCTTGGCGACGGCTGAGGCAAGCTGCTCAGCAGCCTCTCGATCGTCGACCTGCAAGCGACAGTGCGCTTCGCGCATCGTCAGATGCAGCCGCTCTTCCACGCTGAAGGCTTCGCGGGCCGCCTCGTGGTACAGATCGGCGGCGCGGAGGTAGAAGCCCTGGGCGCGAGCGATGCTCGCCATCGCGGCCAACCCGTGCATGTCGTTGCCCGCGATGGTGCCGGATCCCGCCGAACCCATCGAGGTGGCAGCCAACTCGCTCGTCATGGTGTCCACTCCTTCGCCGAACCCGTACGATGACCGGCCGTGGCATCGTTCCCAGAGCAGCGTCCCCGCCGACTCCGCACCTCGGTTGCACTGCGTGATCTGGTCGCCGAGACCCAGTTGGATCCGCGGCAACTCGTGGCGCCGCTGTTCGTTCGCGAAGGCATCGACGAACCCCAACCGATCGCCTCGTTGCCGGGCGTGGTGCAGCACACGCGGGCCAGCGTGCGTGCTGAGGTTCGTGAGCTCGCCGACCTCGGCGTCGGCGCGGTCATGTTGTTCGGTATTCCTTCCACCAAGGATTCCATCGGCACACAAGCGTTCGATCCTGAGGGAATTGTGCAAGCAGCCCTTGCCGACCTCCGTGCCGACGTGGGCGAGCGCCTGGTGCTGATGGCCGATCTGTGCGTCGATGAGTACACCGACCACGGACACTGCGGCATCCTCGACGGGCGCGGCAGCGTCGACAACGACCGCACCCTGGCGGTGTACGCCAAGATCGCCATCGCCCAGGCCCGCGCCGGGGTTCATGTGGTGGCCCCGAGCGGGATGATGGACGGCCAGGTGGGAGCGATCAGGCAGGCGCTCGACGGCGAGGGGTTCGCCGATGTCGCGATCCTGGCGTACTCGGCCAAGTACGCCAGTGGTCTCTACGGGCCTTTTCGTGAGGCGGTCGACTGCACGATCGTGGGTGGGGGCGACCGCAAGGGATACCAGCAGGACTGGCGCAACGGCCCTCGCGAGGCGCTGCTCGAGGTGCGCGCCGACCTGGCGCAGGGCGCCGACATGGTGATGGTGAAGCCGGCGCTCGCCTATCTCGACGTGATCGCCGCGGTTCGGGCCGCAGTCGACGTGCCGGTGGCGGCCTATCACGTCAGCGGTGAGTACTCGATGATCAAGGCTGCGGCGGCGAACGGTTGGATCGACCATGACGTCGTGGCCACCGAGCACCTGACCGCGATCCGGCGCGCCGGTGCCGACGTCATCTTGACCTATCTGGCGCGCTGGTATGCCGAGCAGCACGCCGCCCACTGACCGGTCCACTCCCCGACCGGCCCCGAAACGACCCCGAAACGACCCCGAAACAACCCGAGCCCCGAGACGACACGACCATGACCGACCAGCACAGCGACAGCGACACCGAGATCGACCGCGACACCGACAGCGACAGCGACACCGAGATCGACGGCATCGACGAGATCGACGGTCACGTCGTGACCCCGATGACCAACGAGGCCCTGTTCGCTCGATCGTGCGAGGTCATCCCGGGCGGGGTGAACTCGAGCATCCGTGCCTTCAAGGCGGTCGGCGGCACCCCGTATCTCGTGGCCCACGCCGAGGGACCGTTCGTCTGGGACGTGGAGGGCACGCGATACATCGACCTCGTGCAGAGCTACGGGGCGATCATCCTCGGTCACGCCCATCCGGCGGTGACGTCGGCGATCACTCAGGCGGCGCGCAGCGGCACGTCCTACGGCGCTCCGACCCCGGGCGAGATGCTCCTGGCCGAGGCGATTCGCGATCGGGTGCCGAGCTGCGAACGGGTTCGGTTGATGAACAGTGGCACCGAGGCCACCTCGACGGCAGTGCGGCTCGCCCGCGGCTACACCGGTCGCGACCGGCTGGTGATCTTCCACGGCAACTTCCACGGTGCCACCGATGCGTTGCTCGCCGCCGG
>JAYUSX010000197.1:0-4507 GCA_043755475.1 Actinomycetota bacterium | reverse complement strand
GCACCGCGCCCAGGGCATCGAGTGCCACAACGGCGTGTGGGAGATGGTGTCGGCCGAGCGCACACCGGGCAACGACGAAGAGTTGCTCCGCCGCGCCTATGCATCGGCGTACCACTGGCAGCGCGCCGCGCGCCGCACGCCCGTGAACGAGGTGCGGGCGCTGTACATGCTGTCGAAAGCGCATCTGCTCGTCGGCAATGTGGAGCTGGCGTTGCGGTACGCCGACGCGTGCATGGCGGCCACGCTCGAGCAAGGACTGCAGGACTTCGATCTGGCCTACGCCCACGAGGCGAGGGCGCGTGCGTTGGGTGCACGGGGGAGCACCGCCGAGTCGATGGTCGAGTGGGCTGCAGCCCAGGCCGTGCCCGTGGTCGATCCCGAAGATCGCGAGATCGTCGAAGCAGACTTCGCCGATGCGCCTGACACCGCCTGACGGCCACCAGCCGGGTCAGCGGGTGCTGGTCAGGCGCTCGGGCCGGTGTCGCTCAGGTAGTCGCGCGACTCCCAGATGCGGCGATCCATGTACGACTGCAGCTCGCCCATGTACCAGTTGGCCTCGGAGGTGTACCAGCGACCCGAGAACCAACGACCCACGCAGCCCCACATGTCGCCGGCCGAGTATTGGCGACCGCGGTTGACGTTGTTCAGCCAGGTCTCGTTGCCATCGAAGCAGTTCCGCCACGTGGCCAGACCGATCTCCAGGTTGTAGGTGGTGGAGCGCAGCGAGCCTTCGATCGCGTCGGGGAAGTAGAACCCACTCACCTGCATCAGCCCTGCGACCTGGGGGCATTCACCGGGTCGACCGTCGACGCCGATGCCGTGGCCGGGGAGGCACATCACCGGATCGGAGGCCCAGCCGCCGAGGCCGTCCATCTTGCCCCAGGCCTCTTTGGCGACCTGAGCGCGGAGCAAGTTCTCGTCGTAGCCCCACTTGCAGGCAGCCCAGCGAATGATGTCGTCGGTCGAGCCGGTGAAGTTCCCCGTCGCTCGGGGGAAGAACGTGGGGTGCGCCTGCCACGTCGTGTTGTTGTAGGCGGCATTGAGCGGCCTGGTCTCGGGCGATGGCTTGGCGCGCACCTCGGCTGCGCAAGCCTCCTCGGTGGGCAACGCGGCGCCGAGCGGCAGCAGGGTGTACACACCCGGCGTGGCCGGCGTGCCGGCAGGGTTGACCTGGGTGGGCGCACAACCGTTGCCGCACTGGCCCAGCATCACGAGTGCGGCACCGAACCCGAACAGCCGCGTGCCATGGCGGCGCGCCCGACGTGGCCGACTCGCATGAACCTGGCCGCTGCCCCCCGCAGACCGTTCCGCAGATCGCTCCGCAGGCCGCTCGATGAGGTGTTCGAGCCGGTCGGGGCCGAGGCGCGGCGAACGGGTGGGCCAGATGCGGAACATGACGAAATCATGACAAACATGCGTCGGATTCACAACCACCCGCATGAATGTTCGTGTCTGGTGCAGGTACGTCAGCCCGCGGAGACGATGCGGCCCTGTTCGAGGTGGACGATCTGTCGCGGATGGAGTTCAGCCGCCCACGATGCGTGGTGGGTCGCCACGACGATCGTGGTGGTGCGAGACCGCTCGGTGAGCTCGGCGGCGAGCGACCCCGACTGGGCATCGTCGAGGGAGGTATCGGGTTCGTCGAGCACCAAGAGCGCCGAGGACCCGGCGAGCGCTGCCGCGAGCGCGACTCGGCGGCGCTGCCCGCCCGACAGGTTCCCGCACCGCTCACTTGCGAGGTCGGTGAGGCCCACGCCGGCGATCGCTCGGTACACCATCGCGCGGCGCTCGCGGGCCGTCGGGGCCAGCTCACGCATGACGGCGACCACGTCGACGTGATCGAACACACGCACCCGAGGAGCCACCGTGTCGCCCTGAGGGAGGTAGCCGAGCATGCGCCGCACCGTCAACTGGGTCGACGGGTCGTCGATCGATCGACCTGCCACCGTGAGTCGGCCCCGTGCCGGCGGCGTCACCGTTGCGAGCAGTCGGAGCAGGGTCGACTTGCCGCTTCCGTTCGCTCCGTGCACGACGGTGATGCCGGGACCGAGGGTGAGCGACGGAATGTCCAGCACGAAGCGCGCTCCGAGCTGCACGGAGACACCATCGAGGTGGATGGTGGGAGCGGTCATCGACCATCCCATCGTTCGAGCCGCCGCCGGCCCATCGCAAGGGCTGCTGCGCTGGCACACGTGACGGCGAACGCGGCGAGCTGCCCTCCCGCGCCGAACGGTGCCGCTCCGTCGTCGGCGATCTGGGCGACGAGCACGACCAGTGTCAGCCACACGGCCGCCACCCCGAACGCCGCGGGTCGGATGCCGAACCGGCTCCCGAGCGCGAGGGTTGCCGATGCGGTCGCCATCGACGGCAGCAACCAGGCCACGCGCAACCACCCAGCCGATGGCGCGAGCAGCACACCGATCGTGGTGAGCGCCGCTGAGGCGGTGAGCACGGTGATCGATCGGATCAGGGCGAGACGGAGGCCCGACAACGGCGCGGCGACAGCGATCTCGTGGGTGCGATCGGCGTGGGGTCCATACGACAGCGCGACGCCGACCACAGGCGCGAGTGGTGCCAAGGTGAGCAGCACCGCGAATCGGCTCGCATCCGTCCACGACGCGTCGCCCGCAGAAGCCGCGAACGCCAACACCATGGCGACGGAGACGAACCACGCGACCCGAAGGGCCGGCGTGGCCGACACCAGACGGGCCGTGGACTCGGGCACGTGCACCCGAAGGAGGGCCTGTTCGAGGCGGCCGCGCCGCGGCGCGCTGATCTCGGCCATCACCACATCGAGGTTGTGGGCGAGCCGGGTGTCGAGGTCGGGGATCATCGGAGGTCCTTTCGCAGCAACGGGCGGGCGCGGGCGAGGCGGCTCTTCACGGTGCCCTGGGGAATGCCGAACAGCACGGCCGCTTCCGAGGTGGTGAGTCCGTCGAGGTACACGGCGCGCACGACGTCGTGGAGGTCGGCCGGCAGCCCACCGAGCAGGTCGTGCGCCGGCGTGCCGGGCGGCGGCAGCGGTTCAGGTTCCGGCAGCTGCGCCATCGGACGGGGAGCGGGCCGGCGACGCAGTTGGTCGATGAGCTTGCGGAGTGCGATCGTCCAGAGCCAGGCGGGCACCTCCCCGTTCGTGTCGCGGTAGGTGCTCGCCGAACGCCACACGGCGACGAAGGTGTCCTGGAGTGCGGTGTCGATCAGATCGGGATCACCACACTTCCTGTGGAGTCTCACCATCAGCATCCGAGCATGGCGGGCGTAGAGGATCTCGAGCGCGTTGCGGTCGCCGGCGGCGATGGCGGCGACGACCGCCGGGTCCGAGAGCTCGAGGTCCACCCTCACCAGCGTGTCAGCCTCTGGGCCCATCATCGAGGACACCGACGTTCTCGTCGGCGACGCGCGTCCGTCGAAAGGGGTACAGCAGTTGTCGACCGATCGAGAGCGGCACCGGTTCGTCCACCCCATAGCGCTGCGGGCCCGGTCCAGTGGGGACACGGAAGGTCCCGAACAGCACGTCCCACACGGGCAGCAAGGTGCTGAAGTTGGAGTTGATCGCGTCGCGCTCGTTGGCGTGATGCCAGTGATGGAAGTCGGGCGTGAGGACGAGATACCGCAAGGGCCGCATCCGCCAGCGCACGTTCAGATGTGCCCAGATGCCCACGACGAACTGCACGACGGCCAGCGCGCCGGTGATCTGGGGGTCGAAGCCGGCCGCCAGCACGAACGCGAACGCCGGGGCGATGAAGGCACCGTCGAGCGGGTGGGTGCGAAAGCCAGAGACCCAGTCGAGGTGTCGGGTGGAGTGGTGGATCGAGTGGAAGCGCCAGAACAGCGGCACGGTGTGGCTCCACCGATGGGTCCAGTAGATCAACACGTCGAACAGCAAGATGCCCGCCGTGGTGCGCAGCCACCCCGGCATCGCCTCCACCAGTGGACGCAGGGCCAAGCCCGGAATCCACGCCAGCGACAGGACGGCCAGCGCCACCGCTGCGATGAGACCGACGAACTGCAGTGCCGGCGACGCGGCCGCATAGGCCAAGTCGGTCCGCAACGCGAGTCGTCGCACCGGCACCGGGTGGCGTCGCCAGAATCGCTCCAGCGGCCATGAGATGACGAACAGTGCAACGATCGCGCCGACCGCCTCGTTGCCGAGGGCGATGCTCGCCACGGCGAGCGCGGTGCCGGCGATCGTGACGAGGACCGTTCGCCCGGTTCGTGGCGCTCGCTGACGGCTCTCCGGCTGGGGTGCGGGCCACCCCGGATGAGCCTCTGGTGGCACCTCGCGGCGACCACCGGGCAGTGTGGGGCGGGGGGTGCGATCGATGACCGAACTGTTCATGCCGTCGTTTACGAGACGCGAGGGCGGTTCGGTTCATGTCATCGTGACGAACATGAACGACCCTGGGCCGAGGCCCGCACCTCTTCCCACCCTGGCTCCCATCCGGGGGGATGACGTGAGTCCCTATGTCGCGGTGATCTTCACGAACGTCCGTGCCCGAGTGGTCGG
>JAYUSX010000196.1:0-11418 GCA_043755475.1 Actinomycetota bacterium | reverse complement strand
GTGGGCCGTCGCACACCGATCATGTCCTCCTCAGGAAGAACCTGCTCGAGTTCGCACTCGACGTCTGCCCCTCCGTGTCGTCGGTGATCGTGTACGAGGACCTCCCGTACGCCTGGGGTGGCGGCTACGACGGCCTGATCACCGATCTCCGTGCCGGCGGCCGTCGCGCTCAGCGCGAGTCGCTCCCGGTCGATCTCGCGCGGAAGGACCAGGCGCTCCGGTACTACGCGTCCCAGTACCGGATGTTCTTCCCGAAGTGGAGCGATCGGCTTGCCGACGTCTTCGAACCGGTCGAGCACTACTGGTGGGTCACCCGGAGCTGACCGATGTTCGGGGTGCGAAGGGTTCGGGTGCGAGGGGTTCGGGTGCGAGGGGTTCGGGGTGCGAAGGGTTCGGGTGCGATCGAGGCCAACCGGCATCGACCAGCTAGGCTCGGCACACGTTCCGGTACACCGGATCACCGAGAGCGGGCGCCACGACGCCTGCGTGTGAGGAGCGTTCTATGCCGGTCACCGTCGTCGTCGGCGCCCAATGGGGCGACGAGGGCAAGGCCAAGGTCATCGACCTGCTGTCGAAAGAGCACGGCTACGTCGTCCGTTACCAAGGTGGGCACAATGCGGGCCACACGGTGGTGGTGGGAGATGAGCGCTACGCGCTGCAGCTGATCCCGAGCGGCATTCTCTACGACCACGTCGTGCCGGTCATCGCGAACGGCGTCGTGGTCGACATGCCCACGCTGTTCAACGAGGTCGACACGCTGGAGCGGCGCGGAATCTCGTGCCACCGGCTCCTCGTGAGCAGTCACGCGCACCTCATCTTCCCGTGGCATCAGGCGTGGGACGCCCTGTTCGAGCAGGGTCGCGGCGACGCCAAGATCGGCACCACGCTGAAGGGCATCGGTCCTGCCTATGCGGACAAGGCCCGCCGCGTCGGCATCCGTGCCGGCGACGTGCTCGATCCGGCTGCGTTCGCGGCCGCCGTGGCCGAGCGGGCCGCGATCGAGAGCGACGCCATCGTGGGCGCCGGCGGCGAAGCCCTCGACGTCGCCGCGATCGTGGCTCAATTCGGTGAACTGGCCGCTCGCCTCGCCCCGTACATCGCCGACACCGTCAACGTGCTGCACGACGCGTTGGCCGCCGGCCAGCACGTGCTGCTCGAAGGCGCCCAGGCGACCTTCCTCGACCTCGATCACGGCACCTATCCGTACGTCACCTCGTCGAATCCCACCGCGGGTGGTGCCTGCGCGGGGACCGGCTTGGGGCCACGCGACATCGATCGGATCGTCGGGATCACCAAGGCGTACACCACTCGTGTCGGAGCGGGGCCATTCCCCACCGAGCTGCTCGACGCCGTCGGCGACCGTCTCGTCGAGGTCGGCCGCGAGTTCGGCACCGTGACCGGCCGACGTCGTCGCCCCGGGTGGATCGATTGCGTGATGCTGCGCCATGCGGTGAAGGTGAACTCTCTCAGCGAGCTCGCGCTCACCAAACTCGACGTGCTCGATGGCTTCGAAACGGTGAAGGTGTGCGTCGGCTATCGCGTGAACGGGCAGCGCCTGGCGCACTATCCCGACCGTGTCGATCTGCTCGGTCAGGTGCAGCCCGACTACGTGGAGCTGCCCGGATGGACCCGTGAACTGCGCAGCATGCGCCAATCGAGCGAGCTGCCGACCGCGGCTCGAGCGTTCGTGCAGTTGGTCGAGGCCGAGGTCGGTGTCCCGATCACCGTGGTGGGTGTGGGCGCCGAGCGCGACGACTACCTGCACTGGACCCCCGTCCCCGGCGGTCGGGGATGATCCCTCGCTACAGCACGCCCGAGATGGTGGCGGTCTTCTCCGATCCCGCCCGGTTCGCGCGCTGGCTCGAGATCGAGCTGCTCGCGACCGAGGCCCACGTCACGCTCGGGGTCGTGCCTGCAGATCACGCCACCGTCTGTCGGCTGCATGCACCTCGGGTCGACGACGCGTTCGTCGCCGCGGTGTCCGAACGAGAGCTCGTCACCGATCACGACGTGGCAGCCTTCGTCGACGTGGTGCAGGGCGCGATCGGTGCTCCGGCCGCCGCCTGGATCCACTACGGGCTGACCAGCAGCGACGTGGTCGACACGGCGTGGTGTTGGATGCTCCGTGATGCTTCCGACCTCCTCATCGAAGCCTCGACCCAGCTGCTCGCCACGTTGGTCGAGCTGGCCCACCGGCACCGCGGGACGGTCATGATCGGCCGCACCCATGGGGTGCACGCCGAGCCGACCACGTTCGGAGCGAAGGTCGCCCTGTGGGCGTTGCAGGTCGGTCGCGACCGAGACCGTCTCCACGCTGCCCGAGACGCCGTGTCGGTCTGCAAGCTCAGCGGCGCCGTGGGTACCTATTCGAACGTCGATCCCAGCGTCGAACGGTTCGTGGCCGAACGACTCGGGCTGCGGCCGGTGCCGGCGACGCAGGTGATCGCCCGCGATCGCCACGCCGAGTACTTGTGGGCGTGCGCATCGGTGGGCACCACCCTCGAGTTGATCGCGGTCGAACTCCGTCACCTGCAACGCACCGAGGTGCGCGAGGTGCAGGAGGGTTTCAAGCCCGGACAAAAGGGTTCGTCGGCGATGCCGCACAAGAAGAATCCGATCTCTGCCGAGACGATCAGCGGATTGTCACGCGTCCTTCGCGGCAATCTCCAAGCCGGTCTGCAGAACGTGGCGCTGTGGCACGAGCGAGACATCTCGCACAGCTCGGTCGAGCGAGTGGTCCTCCCCGACTCGTCGATGCTGGCTCACTATGTGATGCGCCGCGGTCAGAAATTGCTGACCGGTCTGGTCGTCGATGGCGAGCGGATGAAGGCCAATCTCTTCGCCAGCTATGGCCTGGTGTTCAGCCAAGGAGTGCTGCTCGCGCTGGTGCAAGCCGGGATCTCCCGCGACGACGCCTATCGCACGGTGCAGCAGGCAGCGATGCGGGCGTGGGACGAACAGACCGACTTCCGCGAACTGCTGGAAGCCGACCCGGTGGTCGCCGCCCTCGGCGCCGCAACCCTCGACGAGGCGTTCGACCTCGATCGGTCGCTCCGGAACGTGGGCGCGGTGTTCGAAGCGCTCGACGCCATGCGCGTCTGACCCCGATCAGCGCTCATCAGCCCTGATCAGCCCCGACACGGAGCGTGTGCATCAGCTCTCTCAGTCGGCGGTACGACCGATGCCGGCCGCTTTCAGGACGGCAGCTTCCACGCCGACGTCACGCCATGTGGCGTAGCTGATGCCTTGGCGCTGGCTGTATGCCTTGGCCACCTTCACGAACTCGGCCTCGAGCGCGGTCATGTCGACAGCTGCGCCCATGGTCTCCAGTTCGTCGGTGAGATTGCGGCGTTCCTGGATGAGCCGAAGCTCGTCGAGAGCGCTTGCGGTGATGAGTTCGTCGTCGATCTTCGCGAGCCTCGCCTTGATCGAATCAGACGTGCGTTTCCGGCCACGCTTGGGCTTGTTGGCGCGGAGCGCATCGAGGTACTCGCGCACCGCTCGACCTTCGGTTCGGCCGGCAGCCATGGCCGCCTTGTGCTGATCGCTGAGAGGATTCTTGGGGCCCTTCTTTGCCATGAACGCCAGGCTACTCACGTCGAGACCATGGTTCTCGCATCTCGATCATTGTCTCCAATATAAGTGGGAATCACTGCCGCAATTGTGTCGTGACGGGCCGTCGGTACCTGGTGGCACGCGTCGCTTCGCCGAGTAGGTTGCTGACGACATGGATCTCGGTGCACTGTTCGAACTCGCCCCTCATGGGCCAGACACGTTCGTGGGCGTCGGACCGCGCTACCCGTGGGGCGGTCTGTTCGGTGGCCAGATCGTCGCCCAGGCACTCCGGGCCGCGTCGGGCACCGTCGACCCCGAACTCGACCCGCATTCGTTGCGGGCGTACTTCATCCGTCGGGGCGACCACACCGAACCCATCCGATACGAGGTCGATCGCATCCGCAACGGTCGCAGCTTCTGCACGCGGCGCGTCGTGGCCCGCCAGGCCATCGGTGCGATCTTGAACCTCGAGGCGTCGTTCCAGCGGCCGGAGCCCGCACCCGACCTCCAGACGGTCTTCATGCCGACAGGCATCCCCGGACCGGACGAATGCGCCGAGGACACCTGGACCACGTCGTTCGCGCGCCGTCCGGTTCCGCGCACCGCCCTGCTCGAGGCCGGCGCGCTCGGCGCCGGACGGGTGGCTGCCTGGTTGAAGGTGAACGATGTCGTCGCCGCCGACGAGCTGGTGCACCGGTGCTGGCTCGCGTACATGAGCGACGACATGCCGACCGACTCCGTTCGTCACGCGCTGGCCGAGAGTGAAGACCCGCCTGTCACCGACGTCGACACGTGGTGGCAGGGCAGCTTCGCGGCGAGTCTCGACCACACCGTCTGGTTCCACCGACCGATGCGCGTCGACGAATGGCACCTCTACGACTTCGTCTGCCACAGCTACGTCGGAGGGCGCGGCGTGTCCGTCGGGCACGTGTTCACCACCGGTGGCATGCACGTGGCGACGGTCGCCCAGGAGGTCCTGCTGCGGCGAGGTCGCCGCGATGCGGCGGCCGTGCCCGAGGCTGCCCCGACCTCCAGCGAGTAGCGTCGGGCGGCGTGCCCTCGCCTGCGCCTGCTGCGCCACCCGATCTTCCGTCGCTCGATCCCGCTCGGCATGCGTTGCGCGAGCACGTGTTGCGTCACAGTGTGAAGCGTGGTGAGTTCACCCTGAAATCCGGCGCTCGGAGTTCGTGGTTCCTCGACACCAAGCAGACCGCGTGCAGACCGGACGGGGTGCTGCTGATGGCCGACGTCGCGCTGTCGCTGATCCCCGCCGACGCCACGGCGATCGGAGGCCTGACCGTGGGCGCCGACCCCGTCGCCTACGCGGTGGCGGCGATCGGTGCCACTCGAGGGTTCTCGCTGAAGAGCTTCACGGTTCGCAAGGAGGCGAAGGACCATGGCGTCACCGGTCGTCTCGCCGGAGCCTTGGAGCCCGGCGATCGAGTGGTGATCACCGAAGACACCGTGACGCGCGGTACCTCGCTCATGGAGGCCGTCGAGGTCGTGCGCGCGTTCGGCGCGGTGCCGATCCTGATCACTGTCATCGTCGATCGTGGGGGGACGTGCGGTGCCATGGCCGAGGCGGCAGGTGTGCCGTTCGTGCCGATGCTGACCGCGGTCGACCTCGGGTTCGAGTTCGGCACCTGACGAACTGGCCGGGGGACCGGCTCGAACCGGCTCGAACCGGCTCGAGCGAGATCAGTTGCTGGCTGTGGCGGAAGCGGAGGCCAACGTGTTCGTCGCCAGCAGCAGCGCGTCCTCGCTCGGCATCGGCCGACCGATGAGGTATCCCTGGACGAGCTGACAGCCGAGGGTACGCAACACCTCGAGCTCTGCTCCTGTCTCGACACCCTCGGCGAGCACGACGTAGTCGAGTCCCTTGGCGAGCTCGACCATGGCGCGCACGATGCACTGGTCCTGAGTCGAGGCGGCGATCTCGGCCACGAACTCGCGATCGATCTTCACCATGTACACCGGGTACCGACGCAGGTACGCGAGCGAGGAGTAGCCGGTTCCGAAATCGTCGATCGCGACGCGAATGCCGGCCAGCTTCAACTCCCGAAGCCGGTCGAGCGCCTTGTCGGGGTCGTCGAGCAGCATCGTCTCGGTCATCTCGAGGACGAGCCAGTGCGGCGGGACGTCGTGACGGCGCAGCGCGTCGCGCACACGGCCCAGCAGATGTGGTGACTGCAGTTCCCTGCCCGAGATGTTCACGTGGACCACCAACGGATCCATGCCGTGGGTGAGGCGCTCACGGTTCCACGTCGCCACGTCGCGGCACGCCAGGTCGAGCATGCGATCGCCGAGAGCCGTGATCAATCCGGTCTCTTCGGCGACGGGCACGAAGCGGTCGGGTCGCACGTCGCCGAGCACGGGGTGGATCCAACGTGCGAGCGCCTCGAAGCCCACGAGTTCATCGTCGCCGGCTCGCTTCACCGGCTGGTACGCCACGGTCAGCTCGCGCTTCGCGATTGCGCTGCGCAGACCCCGCTCGAGCAGCACCCGCTCCGCCGCGTTCACTCGCAGTCCTTCGTCGGCGACGTCGAAGCAGTTGCGGCCGCGGTCCTTGGCGCGATACATCGCGAGGTCGGCCTCGTGCAGCAGCGCATCGGCCGAGGTGTGCTGGGGCCCCGCGTGGGCGATGCCGATCGACACCGACACGTGTGTCTCTTCGTCGCTCAGCTCGAATGGTTCGATCAGGGCCTCGAGGATCCGCTCGGCGATGCCGCGGACCAGTTCGGTGTCGCCCGCGCTCTCACACAGGATCACGAACTCGTCGCCGCCCAGGCGAGCCACGGTGTCGATGCTGCGCACGCACTTCATCAGTCGATCGGCGGCGATCGTGAGCAGCCTGTCGCCGGCGCCGTGGCCGAACGAGTCGTTGATGTGCTTGAAACGGTCGAGGTCGAGGAAGAGCACCGACGGCCACGCACCCGACCGTCGGGCACCGACGAGGGCGAGTTCGATGCGCTCGGTCACGACCGCGCGGTTCTGAAGCCCGGTCAGCGGGTCGTGCGATGCCTGCCATGCCAAACGCTCTCGTGCCGACTCGCGTTCTGCGTTGTCGGTCACGACCACAAGGCCGCCGACACAGATGTCGTCGTCGTTGAACGGGATGATCACGACATCGGCGGCGACGAGATGCTCCGAGGTCATCTGGCTCGCTCCGCCGTCGATCAACGCACGACCGGAGGCCGAGACGAGGTGCACGTCGTTGCGCACCCAACGCCCCTCCAGCAGCACGTCGTCCAACTCGGCGATCGCCAACATCGGACGTGCCGCGCCGTCGCGGCCCACCATGAACAACGCCTCGTCGAGCGATCGGTCCACCAAGGACTCCGCTGGCCCGAACAGCCTCTCGGCCTCGGGGTTCGCGTTCGAGATGCGACCGGATCGCTCGATCACCACGAGCGCCGTGGTGACCGAATCGAACACGAGTTGAAGGCGGTGTCGTTCCGACGCGAGCACCTGCGATGTCTGCACCTGCAGCTGTTCGTACATCGTGGCGAACTCCCGCGCGGACACATCGAGGGTCTGCTCCACCAGTCGCTGGGCGCGATCAGCCTCGACGTACGAACGCTCGACCCGGCCGAGGAAGTCGGCCCACTGCTCGGTCGACGGCGACTCCGCCACGATCGCGCAGCGCTCCAACTGTCGAGCGAGGAGGGGATGGTGCGCGGAGGGCGAGTCGTCCGGGTGCTCATCGGTGTGCTGGTGTTCCTGACTCGTCATGGGGAGGTCAGCCTTCCTGGGTTTCCGATGGGACCGCGGGGTCGGTCCAGCTCGGGACGAACGGTGGTGGCGTCGTGGTCGACGCGTCGGCACTCGCACGCTCGGCGAGGGTGGTGATGCAGATGGTCTGGTCGACCATGTCCGCACCGTGGATTGTCGGAGTGATCGCTCCGTACGCCCAGCATCCGACGACACGGGTGTGCTCGGGCAGTGCGGCGATCACCGCGTCGAGCTCGTCTTCGACCCGTTGGCCGAGGACGCGCCGGCGGCCAGCGGTGCTGATGACGAGGCACACGGCAGCATCTTCGAGCCGAGCGGTCTTCGCGGCGATCGACGCATCGTGCACGAGTTCGTGCGGGGAGCTGCGGACCAGTCGTGCGGTCGCACCCTGGGCAACGTCGCCCGACATCGTCACCGAGCCGTCCGGGTGGAATCGCCGGGGAGTCCGCAACGAGACGTCGCCGTCGAGATCGCGCACCTCCATCGAGAGCATCGAGCTGTTCGCGAGCAGTTCGTCCGAGAGCGTGCCGAGATAGTCGTGATACAGGTCGGTCGCGGTCTGGCCATCGAGCTCGTGGATGACGTTGCCGTGCGTGTTGGTCACCAAACGCTCGGGTCCGACCGGTCGCCAGTCCGCCCCCGACCCGTGGGCGACCTCGATGTCGTGCCCGTACAGGCCGACTGCGCAGAGTCGACCCTCCACCGTAGCTCCCTCGACCACGGTCCATGCCTGCTCGTACCGGGCGCCATCGCCGGCGAGGGCGCCGACCACTTCCACGTCGGGGAGCACGTCGGTGATGCCGGCGGCGATCGCCGAGCCGTTGAGCTGCAGCCCGTCGGCGGCGAGGAAGATGACTCGGAGACTGGGATCGGCGAGGGCCTCCGCGACCTCACGCCCGGCGCGCCGCGCCGAGCCTGCAGTGCGCAGCGCTGCACGCGCGAACCGGACCGAGGTGGTCTCGAATCGCAACACGGTCACCACCAGAGCCCCGTCGTGAACCTGACCGCCGATCGCCTGACCGGCGGTCGACCATCCGAGGATCGCATGGCCGTCCCAGGTCGCCGCCAGCGTGCCGATCGGGTCGAGCCCCAGCTCAGCGGCGGTGGCGAGCACCTCGCGATCGCCCATCACCAGCACCATCGAGGAACGTCCGTCCGGTTCTGGGGCAGATGGATGCCACCCGTCGGCTGCGCGCCAGGTGAATGTCTCCGCGATCACGAATGGATCATCGGTTGCGCGACCCGATGCCTTGAGTTCTGCCTCGTTCCTCGTGTTCCTGCCGACGTGGCGGCGGGTCAGGCGCGCACGACGCCAGCGGGCAGATCGGCGAGGAGTGCCTCGCTCACCCAACACCGGGTGAGGTGCAGCGTGTTCGTGATCCTCACGATTCGCTTCGGCTCGGCGAGACCCTTGCCACACATGCTGACCGCTGCTCGGATGCAGTCCTGCTCCGTCGGTAGCACCATCGGCAGTCGGCTGCGACGAACACCACTCGGACCTGCGGTGAAGCAGTTGATGTAGGTCTTGGCGAAGTCGATCTGTTCGGCCACCGACACGGGGATGAAGTCGGCGAAACCGATGCCGAGCACGTTGCCGCCCGACACCGGGGTGATGCCCAGCAGCACGATCGTCGAGACGGTCGGCGTCGCACCGTCAGGAAGGCCGTGCACCCAGAACCGGCCCGTGACGTTGGGGTCGATGGTCGTGCCGCTGATGTCCTTGCCGCCCTGTTCGATGATCAGCACATCGATGTCGGGGAAGGGAAGCGGCGGCACGAGGCCGCGGGCGTACTCGGTGAGGGCGCGCTCGGCGTCGCCCCCCACCTCGTCGCCGGTGAGCGCCTCGATGCGGACGACCGCGCCGCTGGTCGACTCGATCGATGCCACGCCTCCGAGCAGGCGACCGGTCGAGCGGAGTGCGGCGATGCCGGCGAGCAGCCGGTCGCGCATCTCGACGGGTCCGCAGGAATGGATCTGCGCTGCACCTGGCTGCTTGCCGAAGCCGACGACAGCCATCTTGGTGCATCCGCTCTCGATCGGGCCCTTGAAGCAGGTGTGCGGTTTCACACGGTTCACGGGCAGGATGCGGTCCGCCGACGCCGCGTGGCGATCGAGGTAGATGGGCATGCCGTCGGGAGTGCGTGCCACCTCCACCGTCTCCATCGTCGCCCGGATCTCGGCACCCATGGCTTCCTCGGTCATGCCGAGCGATTCGAGCATCGCTCGTTGGCCTTGGGCCGTGGCGCCGCCATGGCTACCCATGGCCGGAACGACGAAGGGCTCCGCGCCGAGCTCGCGCAATCCACTGATCGTGCCGCGCATCAGCCCGACCCGGTCGGCGAGTCCCCGACTTCCGCCGCCGACGGCCACGCTCATCCCCGGTGTGACCGCGTGGGCCAGCGCGCTCACGACGCGAGCGTGAGCGACGGAGGCGACATCGTCGATCGCAGGCGGCTGCGGGATGGGCAGCCTCACCTCGTGGAGTTCGGGCACGACGAGGTCGGGGTGGAACGGCAGCTCCACGCCGGCCACGAGTTGCTCCCAGGGGCTCATGGACGAACCGTAGCGGTTGCCCCATCGGCACGATCGCCTGGCACGTCACCGCCTGCGGCGCGCAGCACACCGTCGAGGATCCGCGCGGTGCGTCCGCGCAGTGCGTCATGCGCGTGTCGTGGGTGACGATCACCGCCGCGGTGCCTCGCGCCCGCGTGCCTTCTTGAACAGGATGGGGAACACGAGCAGCCCCACTGCGCCGGTGAGCGGGTGCCGTCACCGGGTGCCGTCACGAGGCGATTCGTCGGTACGCATCGATCACCGGCGCGAGTTCGTCCGGTGCCGCGCCGTGCAGGATCACTGCGTCGGCCCCGAGCGTGAGTTGGCGCGCGACCGCGGCGGCGCACTGCTCTGGTGAGCCGGTGGCCGCTGGAGCCAGCCATTCGTCGGGGATCAGGGTCGCGACGTGCTCGAGTTGTTCGGTGGTGGCCTTGCCGTCCAAGGCACCCCGGAAGCCGGCGACGAACGGATCGCTCCGGAATCGAGCGAGCACCGCAGGGTCCCAACCGTTCGTTCGCACCATCAGATCGCCGTACGCCTGTAGGTAGGTGGCCAACCGTCCCACGGTCTTCTTCAGCCGCACGTCCTCCGGCAACCAGTCCCCGATCACGGCGAAGCAGCTCCACACCTTCACATCGTGTGGGTCGCGACCTGCCTGCTCGGCCGACTCCTTCACGGTCCGGACGCACCGCTGCAACGTCTCGTCGGTGAAGAAGGTGTGCAGCAGCACCTCGTCGAACGATCGCCCGGCGAGCTGCAGGCTCTGTGGTCCGAACGCACTGAGCAGGAGTGGGATGTCCTCGCGGAAGTCCGGATCGAGCGCGAGCACCGGGTACTTCCCGGTGGGCCCGTCGTGGCCCACCACCACCTCTCCGTGCCAGAGTCGTCGCATCAACGACGCGAAGTCCTCGAGCTGCGCCGTCGTGATCCGCGGCAGGCCGAACGCGTCGAACATGCGGTCCATGCCGCGGCCGAGGCCGAGCACGAACCGACCGTTCGTCAGGCGGTGCATCGTGGTGGCGTAGCTGGCGGTCACCACCGGGTGACGGGTGTTGTGGTTGGTCACCCCCGTGGCGATGCGCATCCGTTCGGTCACCGCGCCGGCAACGCCGCTGATCGTTGCGATCTCCTTGATGTTGAAGCGTTCGCTCAGGAACACCGTGCCCAGACCCAGGGCCTCGCCGTCGCGGCACTCCCCGATGAGGTCGGCCGGCGATCGGGGCGCTCCGGCCAACCCGTAGAAGCCCAGTTCGTCGAGCGATCGCATCGTTGGTTCGGTCATGCCGCCATGTTGCCCGGTGTCGTTCGACGACGGGTCACCGGGCGCGACGCGATCGCTTCATCCGAGGCACGCCGCGTCGGAATCGGTGCAGGTCACGCGGCATCGACTTTCTTCAGCGCGCACCCACGCGCCAACATGCCGGTGTGCGAGAACTCAACGGTGTCGTCGTGGTGGTCGTTGGCGCCACTGGTGGACTGGGCAGCGCCATCGCCGACGAGCTCCGCTCGCGCGGGTCGATCGTGCTCGGCGCCGGACGTCACGGTCCCGACATCGTCGCTGATCTCCGCGATTCCCAC
>JAYUSX010000195.1:0-4518 GCA_043755475.1 Actinomycetota bacterium | reverse complement strand
CCAGCGTCCGACGGGCGCAGCTGCGGCGTGCATTGAACGGTGCCGGTGCTGCGCATGTGGTTGAGCAGGCGGCAGACGTATTCGCTCGTGAGATCGGCGCGTAGGGTCCACGAGGCGTTGACGTACCCGAATGTGGACACCAGGTTCGGCACCCCCGAGTACGCCATGCCCTTGTAGGTCCAGGTGTCGGAGAAGTCGATCGTCTCGCCGTCGACGGCGAACGTCATCTCGCCGAGCGTGACCAGGTTGAGGCCCGTGGCGGTGACGATGATGTCGGCGTCGAGGTGCTCACCGGACGTGAGCGCAATGCCCGTCTCGTCGAAGGTGTCGATCGTGTCGGTGACCACCGATGCGGCACCGCTCTTGATCGACTTGAACAGGTCGCTGTTCGGGGCCAGGCACATGCGCTGGTCCCACGGGTTGTACGAAGGCGTGAAGTGCGTGTCGACGTCGTAGTCCTCGCCGAGCTCGGTGCGCACGCGCTTCAGGAGCGCCTGTTTCACCTTCTCGGGTCGGGTACGGGTGCGACCGTAGAAGAACTGCTGCAACGCCACGTTCTTCTTGCGGGTGATCCCGTAGGCGAGCTTGCCGGGGAGCACCTTGCGGAGTGCGTTGGCGATGGCGTCCTGATCGGGGGCCGCCGCGATGTAGGTCGGCGAGCGCTGCAACATCGTGACATGCGCGGCCGTGTCGGCCATGGCTGGCACGAGTGTCACCGCAGTGGCTCCGGAACCGATGATCACGACCTTCTTGCCGGCGAAGGAGAGGTCCTCGGGCCATGCCTGTGGATGGACGATCTGGCCCTGGAAGCGCTCGCGTCCGGGGAACGCCGGCGTGTATCCCTCCTTGTAGGAGTAGTAGCCCGAACACATGAACAAGAAGTTGCAGGTGATTCGCACCGACTCGCCGGTGGCCTTCTTGGTGGCGGTGACGGTCCAGCGGGCGTCATCGCTTGACCACTCGGCGGTGGTGACGAGGTGCCCGAAGCGGATGTGCCGGTCGATGCCGTACTCCGCGATCGTCTCGCGCAGGTACTCCATGATCGACGGTCCGTCGGCGATCGATTTGGCCGCTGTCCACGGCTTGAACGAGTAACCGAGGGTGTGCATGTCGCTGTCGCTGCGCACACCGGGGTAGCGGAAGAGGTCCCACGTGCCACCGATGTCGTCACGGCCCTCGAGGATGGTGAAGGTTCGATCGGGGCACAGGGTCTGCAGGTGGTACGCAGCACCGATGCCCGAGATGCCCGCACCCACGACAAGAACATCGACGTGATCGCTCATCATGTGACCCTACCCGTCGGTCGGATCGGGATCAGATCCGGTGCAAGATCCGGTTCACGATCCGGTGCAAGGATCCGGTGCACGATCCGGTGCACGATCCGGTGATGTTGGCGGGAATGTCCCTCGGCTGCATGCGAGTAAGTGATCCGAAGGTAAGTTACGGCTCGTCCGTTGTGGGGGACCAGAAGAGGGGTGTGTCATGGGTGTGCTCGACGGCCGTGTCGCGTGCGTCACGGGAGGAACGAGAGGGATCGGTCTGGCGTGTGCCAAGGCCTTCCTCGACGAAGGCGCGAGCGTGGTCATCAACGGCCGCGACGCCAAGAAGGCCGAAGGATCGATCGCGGAACTGAACCGCGGCGACCGGGTGCACTTCATCGCCGGCGACGTGAAGAAGCGGGAGGACTGCGAAGCCATCGTGCACGGCACGGTCGCGCACTTCGGCAAGATCGACATCCTCGTCCCGAACGCTGGTGGCGGCAGCGACTATGCCCCGATCGCCCAGATGACCGACGCAGCGATGGAAGACGCGATGCTGTGGAACTTCTGGCACACGTTCTGGACCATGCGTACGGCCCTCAACTACATGATCCCCCAGGGCTGGGGTCGCATCATGGCCATGAGTTCAGTCGAAGGAAAGATGGGCAAGCCGGCCATCTCGAGCTACGTGGCCTCGAAGCATGCGATCAACGGCCTCTGCAAGTCCGCGGCCAAGGAGGTCGGCACGATGGGCATCACCGTGAACGCGTTGTGCCCCGGTGCGATCGAGACCGACGAGATGCGCACCGCAGGCCCGCCGGCCGCCGAGGCGATGGGCCTCACCTACGAGGGCCTGCTCGAGTTGTTCGCCCAGCAGTCGGCGATCAAGCGACTGAACGAGTGCGAAGACGTGGCCCTCGTGGCCGTACTGCTGGCATCCGATGCCGGAGCTGGAATCACGGGATCGATGATCTCGATCGACGGCGGCACGTCGCCGTACTGATGCAGGGGGACTGAATCACATGGGAAACGTGGCAACAGGGAAGTTGCAGGGAAAGGTCGCCTGCATCACGGGCGGTACCCGCAGCATCGGGCGAGCGATGGCCGATGCCTTCATCGCCGAAGGAGCGTCGGTCGTCGTCAACGGACGCGACGAAGCCAAGGGCTTGACGTGCCTCGCGGAGATGAACGCGGGTGATCGCGCTGCGTTCTACGGCGGAGACGCCTCGAAGCAGGCCACCGTGGAAGGGCTCATCGACTTCACGATCGAGAAGTACGGACAGCTCGACATCTGCTGTCTGAACTCCGGAGGAGTGCTGAACACGGCGCCGGTGTTCGCGATGACCGACGAGGAGTGGAACCTCGAGATCGACTGGAACCTCAATCACGTGTTCTGGGGCATGCGTCGAGCGCTGCAGCACATGATGGAGCGCCAGTCGGGCCGCATCATCGTCACGTCGTCGGTGGAAGGCAAGCTCGGCAAGCCGGGCATTCCCGGCTACGCGGCCACCAAGCACGCGGTGAACGGACTCGTGAAGGCTGCCGCCGCCGAGGTGGGAGCGCTCGGGATCACGGTCAACTCGATCCTTCCCGGCATCATCGAGACCGACATCGTGCGCGAGACCGGCCCCGACTCGGCGATCGCGATGGGCGTCGCCGGCTACGACGAGCTGATCGAGATGTTCAGCCAGGAGAGCTCGATCAAACGCCCGAACAAGGTGGAAGAGGTTGCGGCCGTCGCCGTCATGCTCGCCAGCGACGCCGCCCGCAACATCACCGGGAACATGTTCCCGGTCGATGGCGGGACCATGCCCTACTGATGGGCGACACCTGATGGGCGAACTCGTCGACGGTCGCCTCGGTCTCACCGCGGACGAGGTGCTGACCACCACGCGAGCGGTGCGCAAGCGGCTCGACTTCGATCGACCCGTGCCGCGTGAGCTGATCACCGAGTGCGTCGAGATCGCCCATCAATCGCCGAGCGGCTCGAACACCCAGCGATGGCGGTGGGTGTTCGTCGACGACCCGGCGACGAAGCTCGCGCTGGCCGACATCTATCGCCGGCACTTCTTCGTCTACGCACAGACCTCCGGCAAGCCGCAGGCCGCGCACGCAGGCGATGCCGTGCAGCAGTCGGCCACCTACCTCGCCGAGAACTTCGAGCGGGTGCCGGTGATGATGATCCCGCTCCTCGCCGATCGGATGACCGACACCACGCCGGTCGCTCGCCAGGCGTCGCGGTGGGGATCGATCCTGCCCGGCGTCTGGAGCTTCATGTTGGCCGCCCGCGAGCGCGGCCTGGGCACGGCCTGGACCACGATGACCTTGCAGAGCGAACGCGAGGTCGCCGAGCTGCTGGGCGTCCCCTACGACGAGTACACGCAGGCCGGCCTGTTCCCGGTGGCCTACACGATTGGTACCGAGTTCAAGCTGGCCAACCGCCCGCCCGCCGACAACGTCATCCGCTGGAACAGCTGGAGCTGACTCCGCGCGTCAGAGTTTGGGCACGGGGGCCAGTCGGTCCAGGGCGGCGAGGCACTGGTCAGGCCCGGTCACATGGATGACCTGCCAGCCGAGCGCACGGGCCGGTTCGAGGTTCTGGTCGAAATCGTCGAGGTACAAGATCTCGTCGTGTGCCACTCGGAGCATCGTGGCTGTCGCCTCGTAGATCGCCGGCTCCGGTTTGCGTGATCCCACCGCGAAGCTCTCCACCACGACATCGAAGTGATGGAAGCCGATGTCGGCCTCCATCGTCGGTCGGAACTCGACGAAGGTGTTGGTCAACAACCCGGTGAGGTAGCCGGCGGCACGAAGCGTGTCGACTCGATCGATCACCTCGGTGAGGACGCGGTATCCGCCCTCGAGCAGGACCTCGATCTCGTCGCCGCGCAAGACGATGCCGGCACGGTCCGCCCATGGTTGGAGCTGGCCCTGGATCTCGGCGACAGCGATCTCGCCGCGTTCGCACCGATGCCATGGATGGTCGGGCACCGATTCGCGGGGACCGAGCAGCACATGGAGCAACTCATGCATGGTCGTGCCCCGATCGGCGGCGATGAGCGCCACCTTCTCGACGATCGGACTGATCAGCACACCGCCGAAGTCGAACACCACTGCCCGGACCGCTGCCATACGAATCAGAAACTAACCGCCGGGTAAGTTGTGGACCGGGCCGAGTGGCCCGAATGGCCGGAGGTCGACATGAGCGACGAGAAGTCAGGCAAGAACTACGTCGACAGCTACGCGGACGTGTCGAAGT
>JAYUSX010000194.1:0-4524 GCA_043755475.1 Actinomycetota bacterium | reverse complement strand
CCACCACCATCGCCGCGTCACCCGAGCGCGTCTGGGCGATCGCCGCCGACTTCGAGCGGTACTCCGAGTGGGCCAAGGACGTGAAGGATGTGATCGTCCGCGGTCGGGACGGTGAGGGTCGACCGACCGAGGTCGAGTACCGCGCATCGGCACTCGGTCGCAGCACGCACTACACCCTGTCGTACGACTACTCGCTCGCGCCGCAGGTGCTGGCGTGGAGCCTCGTCCGCGGCGACATCATGAGCACCGTCGACGGTGCGTACGTGTTCACGGCGACGACCGACGGCGGCACCGAGGTTCGCTACGACCTCGTGATCGAGTTGGTCGTGCCGCTCCCTGGCTTCGTGAAGCGCCGGGCCGAGGTCCGCATCCTCAACACCGTGCGCGAGCTCAAGGCTCGCGCCGAGGCGTGATTCCCGCCGCGGTCGGGATCGATGTCGGCGGGACGAAGTGCCTCGGTGTGGCGCTCGACGACGATGGAGCCGTCGTCGCCGAGTACCGACTTCCCACACCGGGTTCCCCAGCCGAACTGATCGAGACCCTGGCGCACATCTGCGAACACCTCGGCGCTGTCGTGTCGGTGGGCGTGGCGGTTCCAGGGTTGGTGACCCGCGACGGGATACTCATCGCCGCGGCGAACCTCACCGGGGTCAAGTTGCTGCATCTGCGGGAGTTGTTGGAGGCCCGCACGGGGTTGCGCGTCCTGGTCGACAACGACAACACCGTCGCCTGTCTGGCCGAGTGGAAGCTCGGTGCCGGCCGCGGCGTCGACGACCTGGTGCTCGTCGGGCTCGGCACCGGCATCGGTGGCGGGTTCGTGAGTGGCGGGGTGCTGCAACGCGGTCACCACGGGTTCGCGGGTGAGTTCGGGCACATGATCGTCCAGCCGGACGGCATCCCGTGCACGTGCGGCCAGCGCGGATGCTGGGAGCGGTATGCGTCGGGCAACAGCCTCGGCCACCACGCTCGTCAAGCGGCGCTCGGAGGGCGGCTCGACGGGGTGCTGGCGACCGTCGGCGAGATCGCAGAGATTCGCGGCGAACACATCACCGCGGCGGCGCTCATGGGCGACGCACAAGCGCTTGCGGTGATCGACACCTTCGCCGGTTGGGTTGCGATCGGCCTGGTGAACCTCACCAACATGTACGACCCGGGGGCGATCGTGCTGGCAGGCGGCGTGTCGGCAGAGCCCGAACTGTTCCTCCCACCGATCGAGCGGGCGTTCCACGCCAGCCTGTACGGCGGTGACGATCGCCCCTGGCCGCAGCTGCGGTTCGCCGAACTGGGGCCGATCGCCGGCGGCATCGGCGCCGCCCTGCTCGCCCGGGCCTGACACGACGCTCGCACTGCTCCAGCCGGAGCACGAACAGCCCCCGGTCAGTGGTGCGGCTTGAAGTTCCGGCGCGACTCCTCGATCTCCCGCCATGCGGCTTCGCGACCGGCGAGGCCCGCCGTCGATGACGTCTTGCCGGGTTCGAGGGCCTTGTAGACCTCGAAGAAGTGCTGGATCTCCTCGACGAGCTGCGGGGTGAGATCGCTCAGGTCCATCACGTCCTGCCACCGCGGCTCGCGAGGTGGCACGCAGATGATCTTCGCGTCCTCGCCGGCCTCGTCGTGCATGTACAGCACGCCGAGCGGGCGTGCTTGCACCCAGACGCCCGGGTACACCGGGTCTTCCAGGAGCACGAGGGCGTCGAGGGGATCCCCGTCACCTCCGAGGGTGTCGGGGATGTAGCCGTAGTCGGCCGGGTAGGTGGTGGCGGTGAACAGGCGCCGGTCGAGGAACACACGGCCGGTCTCGTGATCGATCTCGTACTTGTTGCGGCTACCACGCGGGATCTCGATGACCACGTGGATGCATCCGTCGGGAAGGGGGTTCGACATGAGCAGCAATGGTGGCACATCGATCGCTGATTCCCGGGCGTCGAACTCGTAACCTGGCTGGCATGGATTTCCGCCGGATCGCCAACCTGCCGCCGTACGTGTTCACGATCATCAACAACCTGAAGATCGAGGCACGCCGAGCAGGTGTCGACGTGATCGATCTGGGGTTCGGCAACCCCGACATCCCCTCGCCGCAGATCGCGGTCGACAAGCTCACCGAGGCGGCGCAGATCGCTCGCAACCATCGCTACTCGCTCAGCCGTGGTCTGCCGAAGCTGCGCGAAGCTGCAGCCGCGTTGTACCTGCGCAAGTGGGGCGTCGAGCTCGACCCCGAGCTTGAGATCACGAACACGATCGGCTCGAAGGAGGGCTTCAGCCACCTGATGTGGGTGCTGCTCGATCGCGGCGACGCCGCCATCGTGCCCAGCCCCAGCTACCCGATCCACATCTACGGACCGCTGTTCGCCGGGGCCGATCTGCGCCAGGTGCCGATGCGGCATCTGGCCGACCCGCGGGTGCAGGGTGACTTCACGGGCGACTTCTTCGACAGCCTCACCACCGCATACGACGTCGGTTGGCCCAAGCCGCGGGTGCTGGTGATCTCGTTCCCGCACAACCCGACCGGCGCGGTGGTCGATCTCGACTTCATGCAGAGGGTGGTCGACTTCTGCCGCGAACGGAACATGATCGTGGTGCACGACTTCGCCTACGCCGACATCGGGTTCGACGGCTACGAGCCGCCGAGCATCATGCAAGCGGAAGGCGCGAAGGAGTGTGCGGTCGAGCTGTACTCGATGACCAAGAGCTTCTCGATGGCCGGCTGGCGTTGCGCGTTCCTGGTCGGCAACAAAGAGGTGGTGCAGGCGCTGGTGAAGTTGAAGAGCTACCTCGACTACGGCATGTTCCAGCCGGTGCAGATCGCGGCCACCGTCACGATGAACGAGGCGCCCGACTTCCCCGACGAGGTGCGTGCGATCTACCAGGGCCGCCGCGATGCACTGATCGACGGCCTGGCCAGGATCGGCTGGGACATCCCCAAGCCGAAGGGATCGATGTTCGTCTGGGCGCCCATCCCCGAGGCGTACGCCGAGATGGACTCCGTCGAGTTCTGCTCGCACCTCGTGCGTGAGTGCGAAGTGGCGCTGTCGCCCGGAGCCGGCTTCGGACCGGGCGGCGAGGGATTCGCTCGATTCGCGCTGATCGAGAACGAGCGCCGCATCGCGCAAGGCATCCGCAACCTGAAGAAGGGCCTGCCCAAGCTGGGGTGAGGCGTTCACGCTGCCGTCACATGGGCGTGACGCGCCGTGTCGCATGCATGGGTACCGTCGCCCGGGTGGAAACCTTCGTCGTACGCGTGTGGCTGCCCGACCGCCCTGGAGCGTTGGGGCAGGTGGCGAGCCGGATCGGTGCCCTGCGCGGCGACGTGGTCGGCATCGACATCCTCGAGCGGGGTGGAGGGCGTGCCGTCGACGAGCTGGTGGTCAGCCTGCCGGATCTCGGACTGGTCGATCTGCTGGTGGCCGAGATCATGCAGGTGGACGGCGTGGCGGTCGAGGACGTCCGGCGAGTCGCCAACAACCGGCCCGACAGCGGACTCGTGGCGTTGGAGATCGTTGCCGAGCTGGCCGAAAGCGCGCCTGGCATGCGTCTGGGCATGGTCACCGAACGGCTGGAGCTCTTGCTCGATGCCGACTGGGTTGCGGTGCTCGATGCGGCGGCGGGGACCGCGGTCGTCGGGCGGGGGACGCTGCCCGACATGGCCTGGTTGGCGGCCTTCCTCGACGGCAGCCGTCATCTCGACGAGGCGGCGCAGACCGCCGGCGCGCCCGGCGACCTTGCCTGGGCGTGGCTGGGTGGTGTCGATGCGGTGAGCGGACGCGACCTCGTGGTCGTGCTGGGTCGGACCGGCAGGCCGTTCCACGCCCGCGAGCGGGCACAGCTCGCGCTGCTGTGCCGCGCGACCACGGCGTTGCTGGCGGTCGGCGCGCCTGCCTGAGGCTGGGCTTGCGCCGCTCGAGCATCGGGCTCGGTTCGTCCGGCTCGCGCCGCCCGAACGGGCATGCGCCGCTCGGTTCAGGTTGACAGAACGCGCCAGATCCGGACAGTTGCGCCCGACGAGAGTCGGGAGAACAGGAAGGCGCGCTCGGCGAATGACAGGTCCAGTGGTGGGACGCACGATCGGTGCGATGGCAGCAGCATCGACGGCCCTCATCGCTGGGCGAGGTGTCGTCGCGGCGAGCGCCAGTTCGGGCCCGCGGTGGCTCGTGGTCGCGCTCGCCTTCGCCGCGGTCGCGTACGCCTCCGTCAGGTTGGTGTTGTGGTCGCTGCTGTGGGCCCGGCCGCGCGCCTCCTCGCCCGACCCCCGCGCCCGCACCACTGCAGAGGCCGCGCTCGACGCGACCGAGGTTGCTGTCGTGTGCGACGGCGAGTCGCTCGTTCTGGTTCGCACTGCGGCGATCGCCGCGATCGCGGCCACCGGCTCGGCCTCACGGGTGGTGATGGTCGGCGCCGATCCCCGGCTCGAACAGCTCGGCCGTTCGCTCGGCGTGCGGTGGGTGAGCTGCGATGCGGGTCAACGAGCCGGGGTTGCAGCCGCCATCTCCGCCGCGGCGGGGGAGTACCTGGTGGTGACCTCGGCTG
>JAYUSX010000193.1:0-11450 GCA_043755475.1 Actinomycetota bacterium | reverse complement strand
CGGGCATGCTCGCCGCATTGGTGCTGGCCCGCGACGGTCACCGCGTCACGGTCTACGAATGCGACGACACCGACGTTCCGGAAAGCGCTGACGAAGCGTTCGACGCATGGGACCGTCGCGGCGCACCGCACGCCCGGCAGTCGCACTCCCCACCGGCGACCGCGGGTTGATGGCGCTCCGAGACGCAAGTGCCTGGGAGGCGGCAATCCGCACCCTGAAGCCGCTCGCGCCCTGGACGGTCGAAGGTCTGGCAGAGCCGCTCGCCGGGGTGGAGTCGATGGCGCGGCTGAAGAACCGCATCCGGCGCTTCGTCGTCGACGACGAACCGGTGGTCACAGGTCTCGTCGTGATCGGCGACGCTGCGTTCGCGACCAACCCTTGGTACGGCAAGGGTTGTTCGTCGGCAGGCATCGCCGCCGTGGCGTTGTCCGATGCGCTCGCCACCCACGGGCGCGATCGGGTGGCGGTGGCGCATGCGATGGACACGGCCGCGAGGAACGATCTCGAGCCGCATTACTCGATGGCGGTCCGTCAAGACGCCGACCGAATGAAGCTGCACGCGGCGATCCACGACGACACGGAACCCGACCCGGTGGCCGTGGCGACGCGCGACTTCGTCCTGAACGGACTGATGCCGGCGAGTCGGTCCGACGCCGATGTGTTCCGCGCGTTCTTCCGCTCGTTCAACATGCTCGACGCGCCCGACGCGCTGCTGGCCGATCCGAAGGTGATGCAGGCCGCGCTCGTCGCCCATTCGCAGAAGGATCAGCGACCACCTGCGCCGAGGCTCGGTCCCGACCGCGATGAGTTCCTCGCGGTCATGGCACGCGCGGTGTCGTCGCCTTGGTCGTCGTCGATCGACGGAGGCATCGAATGACGGCGTGATTCGACACGCTCGCCGCCGTGAGTTCTCGGCGATCAGCCGGCAAGGGCCTCGTGGGGGAATGCCGGAACGTGGACACCCTGGTAGCCGGTCATCGGGCGGTTGGCGACGAGGGCATTGACCACGGCCTCCTCTGTGGCTTGGACCACACCGACGAAGAACGGGTCGATCGACGCCCACGGGACGAAGTCGAGCCGGTCGAGCGGCCGTGACGCGTTGCTGAGTGCCTCGGCGTTGGCGCCGAACCCGCCGGGATTGCCGGTCGACAGCGCGAGGAAGATGTCGCCAGAGGTATGACCGCCATGGGTGCCCGTGCGGGCCAGACCGATGGTGACCCGGCGTGCGAGCGCCCGGCACTGATCAGGCAGGAGCGGAGCATCGGTGGCGACGACCACGATCACCGAACCAGCGCCTTGGGCCGACGGCGAACTGGACTCATCCGCGGGCAGCGTTGCCCCGAGGTGACGGCCGCGGATCGTGAGCTCGGCTCGACGGCCGAAGTTCGCTTGCAGCATCACCCCGACCGTGTAGGTCTGCCCTCCGTGTTCGATCAGTCGCGACGCCGTGCCGTTGCCACCCTTGTAGCCGTAGCACACCATGCCCGTTCCCCCGCCGACCGACCCTTCCAGCACCGCTGCCGATGTGGAGCCGTCGAGCGCGTCGATGACGTGGCCGGTGGTGAGGTGCTGTCTGTTGATCTCGTTGAGGCGACCGTCCCATGTCTCCGCGACGACCGGCAGCAGCCACGACGCACCGAGCTCGGGGTGGCGTTCGGTGATCCACTCGACGATGCCTGCATGGGCGACGCCGACGGCGTGGGTGTTGGTGATGCACACCGGACCCGACATCGTTCCGGACTCGGCGATCCACGACACTCCGGTCATCTCGCCGTTGCCGTTCAACATGTGAACCCCGGCGGCGCACGGATCGCCGGGGTTCGCCCGACGGGGATGGATCGCCGTCACGCCGGTCCGTACGTTGTCGCCCTCGATCAGGGTCGTGACGCCCACCTCGACGCCGGGGACATCGGTGATCGCGTTCCACGCGCCCGGCGTACCCGGGAACTCGAGTCCGACCCCGCGAGCGCGGAGCAGTCCGTCAGGCGAGTGACTCCATGACTCGTTCATCTCCGAAACGTACAGCCCGGGTGACGAGCAGCCGTGCTGGCTACGGCGTGCGCAGCCGGCCCATGCGCGTGGTCGCGGGCACGGTCAGGTGCCGGATCCCGCGGTGAGCGGGCCGAACACGTCGGCGATGTGATGACCGGCTTCGAGCGGGTGCCGCAACGGGCGATCGAGCATGTTCGACGGGCAGCCGAGCTACACCAAGGCGCAGGGCGAAGACTGAACCCTTTCACCGGTGTCTTACTGCGGGGCTATCCCATGTCGATGGCCTCGTACACCTCGACGGTTCCTCCGCTGGCGAGGATCGGGCAGCCCCCGGCCTTGGCAACGGCATCATCGAGGCTGTCAGCGGCGACGACCGAGTAGCCACTCAGGTGGGCGACCACATCGCCGCCGACCGCAGCGCTCGCGCCGAAGGGCGCGCCGCCGTCGACGACTGCTGCACCGAGCGACCCGAACCAGGCGCCCCACGCCGCCATGACGGCTTCCTGCTCCTCCGGCGTGTCTGCCATGCCACCGCCGCGATACGCGAGTACGTACTTCCCCATGTGAACCAGCTCCTTCATTTCGGTTCTGATCAAATTAAATGAGAACCGAAGCGTCTGCAAGGCTGTCATGGTGAGCAGGAAGCCGCAGACCGTCTTCGACGCGTTGGCGTCGCCCATCCGTCGCGAGATCCTGTGGTTGACGCGCACAGAGGAGTTGTCGGCTGGCGAGATCGGCCGGCACTTCGACAAGAGCGCCGCCACCATCTCGTCACACCTGGCGGTGCTTCGTGACGTCGGCCTGCTCACCATGCGCGTCGACGGCAACTTCCGCCGATTCCTGTGCAATCTCGACGCCGTCACGGCCGTGATCCCATTGCTCGCCTCCGACGACTTGAGATGGGTGACCAACCGCGATGCCCCGGAGGCGCGTCGAGCACGAGTCGCCTCCTCCTCGGTCGTCGTCGTCGAGGTCGAGGTGCCGATCGGTCAGGAGAGCTCGTTCGCCGCCTTCGTCGACGAAGATCGCTACCAGCGGTGGCTCGGCGTGCCCGTCACCATTCGCGATCGGCACTTCAGCGCCACCATGGAATGGGGTACGGAGATCCGCGGCATCTACGAGGTCGTCAGTCCACCCTCTCTCATCGCGATGCGCTGGGACTTCGACGACGCCGCCATTCCGATCCCCGGCCGGGAACTGATTGCGTACCTTCGAATCGAACCGACCGAAGCTGGAAGTCGCGTCACCGTCCAACAGCTGGCGACCGACGCTCAGCAGGCCTCGTTCCTCGCCACCGCATGGTCGCTCGTGCTCGGCAGATTCGCTGATGCGCACCAAGGGATCCAGACCCCCGCGCCGCGCGTCACCCGACGTCGGAACGCCCCCGGCTGAGCGAGTCCCTGGCCGGCTCAGGCACGACCGGTCGTCGGGTGCACTGGCGCGACCGAGGTCCGCGGTTCTCGCGACGGAGCGTTCAGACGCGTGATCCGCCGCCCGAGCTCGGCCATCGACGTGCGCAGTTCGACGGGCAGCATCACCTCCACGTCCGGCCCGAGCCCGAGCAGTTGGAGCACGGCGGCGTCGTACGAGTCGAATCGGAACGACCCTTCGATCCACTCGGCACGGCCTGGCGGTGCCTCGGCGATCGGCCGGGGCCTCCAACCTTCGGGCTGGCCCGTGACCAGGGCCCGCTGCAGCGCCGCGGGCGAGAGCCGGACGCGAACTCGCCGGAGGTGACCGCGCGCCGTCGTCAGCCCCACCGGTGATGGCGGAACCGTCTGGTTGAACGTGTCGAGCAACTCGAAGCCACCACTCGGGCCCCGCGTCCCGTACACGGGAACGCCGGCACCGGAGAGCGCCTCGATGTCTCGCAACACCGTCCGCTCCGACACCTCCAACCGTTGCGCCAGATCTCGCGCCGTGATCCGTCCGCTGTTCTGGAGCAGGAGCAACAGGTTCAGGAGCCGACCGGCGCGCACGACTTACTCCTGTGGCGATCGAAGACGAGCCCGACAGAAATCTGTATTCATGACACATGATGTCATGAAGGCACCGCCATGATCTCCCTCGATGGTCAGCACGGCCGTCAGTCAGCTCGAACAACGGAGGGAACACCCGTGCCCGATCACGTCGAAGGTGCCGGAACGGCCGAGGACCCGTGGATCCTGACCACGCCGCCCGGGAACTCCGAGTTCGACGCATGGCGCGACGAGACCGCCGACCCGCCTGCGTTGAAGATCCGGGTGGGATCGACCACTTTGAGCTACCAGCTGCGCTGCATCGACGACCTGCACGCGATGCTCGTGGAGCGGGGCGATTGGATGGTGCTCGGCAACGCCGACGAGCAGAAGGAAGCCAAGCCCGACACGGTGGAAGCGTGGGCCCGGTCGGCCGACAACCCGGTCGGTGGCTGGTATGGGTTGCGCAAGGGGTACCGGGGACGCTTCGGCAACTACGTTCCGCCGGTCCTGGAACACCTCGGCCTCGCCGAGGTGGAGCACCAGGCGAGGAACAATCGCATGCGCGGCATCCGATGACGCGCTCCTACCGAGCGTCGCGCACGATCGACGCCCAGCGACGACGATCTCGGTGCTGGCCGCTGCGCGGCCGAAGCGACCATTGAGGCGCCCTGAACGCACCGATCCGTGAGCCGCACCCGCAGCATCTGCGGGTTGCGCTCACGGGACTCGGTCGATGGTCGCTGCAGTCGTGTCGGCGCCTGGATCGTGGCTAGCTTGCGCCTCACCGCTGCGACAGGCACACCGCCGAGCCGCCGCCCGATCGACCACAGGAGCACACCATGAAGCTGAACCTCACTGCCGACGAAGTCCTCAGCACCACCCGCGCCGTGCGCAAGCGGCTCGACTTCGACAAGCCGGTCGAGCTCGAGGTGATCAAGGAGTGCCTGGAGTACGCGGTTCAGGCGCCCACCGGCTCGAACATGCAGGGTTGGCAGTGGCTCGTCGTGACCGATCCGGAGAAGCGCAAGGCCCTCGCCGACCTGTACCGACAGGGGTGGGCGATGTACACCCAGATGGCCGGCGCGGCGACCAACATCGACACCGGCAATGCCGACCAGCAGGCGCGGGTCGTCGATTCTGCCACCTACATGGCCGAGAACTTCGAGAAGGCGCCGGCGATGCTGATCCCGTGCCTGCCCGGCCGCCTCGACGGCCTGCCCAACATGGCGGCGACGTCGATGTACGGGTCGATCCTTCCCGGGGCGTGGAGCTTCATGCTCGCGGCTCGCGAGCGCGGCCTCGGCACGGCGTGGACCACGATCCACCTGATGTTCGAAGAGCAGGCCGCCGAGATCCTCGGGATCCCGTATGCCGAGGTCACCCAGTGCGCCCTGATCACCATCGGGTACACCAAGGGAACCGATTTCAAGCCGGCCAAGCGCCCGCCGGTCGAGACGATCATGCACCTCGACACCTGGGGCACCCGCCCCTGATCGGCGTCAGCCGATGATGGCATGCGCGGCACCGATCGCTATGCCGGCGCCGATCAGCCATGCGGAGTTGAGCTTCGTACGGATCAACACCGCCAACGAGACCACGGCGACGGCGACGCTGACACCGTCGACGATCGCGGCGTCGGTGAGGTCGACGAGCACACCGGCCATCATTCCCAACGAAGCAGTCGTGAGCCCGGTGAGGAAGGCCTTCGCCGTCGGGCGGGCACGCATCCACGGGACGATGCGCCCCAGCAGGGCGACGAACACGAACGAAGGGGCGAAGATCCCGAACGTCGCCACCGCGGCTCCTGCCGGCCCGTCGATCTGCCAGCCGACGAACGTGGCGGTGGTGAACACAGGGCCCGGCGTGATCTGGCCGACCGCGACCGCGTCGAGGAGCTGCTGGGTGGTGATCCATCCGAGGTCGTCGACGAGGTGGCGCTGCAAGAACGCGAGCAGCACGTAGCCCGAGCCATAGAGGACGCTGCCGATCTCGAGGAACACGACCAGCAGTCGCCACAGCGAGGCGTGCCCCGGCGAAGTGCTGGCATCGACAGTGATCGGCAGCGCCAGCGCGGCGAGCCGCTGCGGGCGAAACCGATCGCGGTTGGCCCACAGAGCGGTCGCCGTCCCGGCCACGACGAGGAGCAGCAGTTCGTGAAGCCCGGCGAGGTAACCGGCGACGGCGGCAACGGCGACAACCGCGTTGAATGGTGAGGTGAGCGCGCTTCGGCCGAGGCCGTAGAGGGCGTGGGTCACGATGGCGATGATCACGGGCAGGATGCCGTAGCGGAGATCGACCACGCTGGGATCGGTGCCGTAGCGCTGGTACAGCCAGGCGAGGAAACCGACGATCACCACCGCTGGCGCGATGAACGACACGCCCGCCACCACCAGACCGCGAGCGCCGGCACGGCGGTGTCCCAGGTGGATCGCGAGCTCGGTCGAGTTCGGACCCGGGATCAGGTTGGTCGCGCCGACCAGATCCAAGAACTCGGCATCGTCGATCCAGTCGCGTCGCCGCACGACCTCGTCGCGCATCATTGCGATGTGCGCTGCCGGCCCTCCGAAGCCGATCACACCGAGCTTGACGAACAGTTGCGCCACCTCGCGGACCGCACGTGACGGCGGGATGCGGTCGGCGTCCTCGCTCACTCTGCCGACGCTATTGGCCCTGATCGACCGATCCGACAGCGAGTCTCAGGCGCCAGCCTGGGTGCCGAACAATCGAGTCCAGGCCCTCGCGACCCCGCTCAGCGGACCGCGGTAGGCAACGTGTTGGTCGGGCCTCACGATCAGGCACCTGTCGACGTCGAGCCCGAATGCGTCGGCCCACACGTCGGCAGCGCACGACGCCACGACGGACGGCTGACCGCTCGTGGGCGCAACGACGCCATCGCACACCAGCATCGTCGGCACCCGCGGGTCGATCAGGTCGAGGGTCGAGCGGCCGTCTGGCAGCCAGGCATGCGGCAGTCGTCCGCCGGGCCGAGTGGACGGCTCGTAGTCGCGGGCGGGCTCCGCCAACACGGGCGCTGCGGTGCCGTCGGGGGCCACCAGCGGCCCGCTGTAGGAGTGACCCAGCTGCAGGCCGAGCAGATCGAAGTGGATGGCCTGGTTCGCGATCGCGGCCTGCACCGCTGCCCGGCCTGCGGGGTCGGCGAGCGTGGTGCGCATCACCGCTGTCGACTCGGCGACGTCGGCCGTGGCTCCGAGCGCCACCGCGATCTCGGTCATCTTGAACGCGTTGTGCATCGACTGGTCGCAGTTGAACTGGGCAACGGGTTGACGTTCCGCCTCGTAGGTTTCGAGTGCTGCCTCACCCAGCCAGCCGGCTTCGACCGCAGCCAGTTTCCAGATCAGGTTGTGCACGTCGGCCACACCGGTGTTGAGGCCGAGACCTCCGGTGGGTGGGAAGCGATGTGCGGCGTCGCCGACCAGGAACGTGCGGCCGGCGCGGTAGCGCTGCGCGATCTGGGCGCTCATGTGCCAGGTGCCGATGGTGCGGATCTCGAACGGAACATCGGGGTCGGCCATCGCTGCGCGGACCAGGGCGGCGCCGCGATCGGTTGTCAGCGTGTCGTGCGGTTCGGTGTCCGGTTCCCACGGGTGCATGTACACCCACTCGCGGTCGCACCCGTGCGAGATGAACGTGCCTCCGCTGGCGGGGTCGAGGACGAAGAAGAGCACCCCCGGCCGACCGTCCATGAGCGGGCGGAAGTCGGCGGCCAGGTGGACCATCACGAACGACTGCAGCGTGCGTGGTCCGATCAATTCGATGCCCAGCGATCGACGCACCGAACTGGCGGCACCGTCGGCGCCGAGCAGGTACTTGGCCGTGAGGCGCAATGGCCCATCAGGGCCCGTAGCGTCGATGTCCACACCCGTGGCGGTCTCCACTGCGCTGATCCAGGTGTGGCGATAGCGCACGTCGATCTCGGGCGACAGCAGCAGCGGCTCCAACCGGTGCTGGCTCAGGTTGCGTAGCGGGGTCGGCGTGATGGCCAGCATCTCGTCGCCCTGTCGTTCATAGGGCAGCGTGCCGATGAACTCTCCACCGAACTTAGTCACCCAGTGCACCAACCCGGCTTCGTCGGGGTCGAGCGCAGCCGCCAGGATCGGGGCCATCGGCACCCCGGCCTGCCGCCAGATCTCGAAGGTGCGTGCATTGATCGCGTGCGCGGCCGGGGAACGCTGGGGACCGTCGCGTTGTTCGAGGACCACCGCCGACAACCCGAGCCGGCGGCAGACGCGGGCAGCGGTCAGACCGACCGGACCGGCGCCGACGATCACGACATCGGCACTCACGACGTCCGCAGACCGGTCGGCCGACGGTTCGCCCATCAGAAGACGCCTTCGTAGCTGCCGCCGTCGAGTTGGATGCTCTGACCGCTCATGTACCCGGCCTGCGCGGAACACACGAACGCACACGTGTCGCCGAACTCCTCCGGCCGCCCCAGCCGGCCGGCCTTGATCGAGGCGATCTGCTCGGCGCGGGCTTCTTCGTACGAGATCCCCTTGAACTTCATCACCAGTTGAGCCATCTGCTGCTGGCGGCCGGTGTCGAAGCGCTCGGGCAGCAGGGTGTTGATCGTGACGTTGTGGGCCACGGCCGACTTCGACAATCCCTTCAGCACGCCGGTCAGACCGAGGCGCGGGCCATGCGACAGGCTCATCAGAGGGTTGGGTGACTTCACCATCGCCGAAGAGACGGCGACGATGCGGCCGAACTGGCGCTGCTGCATGCCGCCGATGACCCGCTGCACGAAGAGCAACGGCGACACCATCGTGCGCTGCACCGAGTCGGCCCAACTGGCCGCGTCGATGTCGCCGAACGCGGTGGGCGGCGGGCCTTCGCCATTGAGCAGCACGATGTCGGGTTCGGGGCATGCTGCAAGCAAGGCGTCGTGGACGTCGGTGGTGGTGGCATCACCGACGACCGGCGTGGCAACGATGCGATGGGTCGCGCTCAGCTCGTGACACGCGGTGATCACGTCGGTCTCGCTGCGACCGTTGATCACCACGTGCACACCTGCGCGAGCGAGGCTCTCCGCGCAGGCGCGGCCGAGTCCGCGGCTCGATGCCATGAGGATTGCCGAACGGCCCTGGATGCCGAGGTCCATGATCGATCAGGCCAATCCGAGTGCTTCGCGAGCGGCCGCGATGACAGGCAGGTCGACCGGGTTCAGGAACGTCTCGGGCTCCGGTGGACCCCACACGGCGATCGGGGCCGGGCCGTCGGACCCCATCCAGTCGCGACGGCAGTGGTCGCGCTCCCACGCCTCGTCGTCGACGATCTGGTCGATGTCGGAGAAGAACTCGAACATCGTGCCGGCCGGATCGGTGAGGTACCAGAAGACGTTGGAACCGAGGAAGTGACGGCCGACGCCCACCACGTTCGCATCAGGTCGCTCGGCCAGCACCGACTGACCTGCCGTGCCGATCGCGTCGATGTCGTCCATCTCCATCGCGTAGTGGTTGATGTACGAGGTCGGCGCGGGCTGGATGAGCAGGTTGTGGTGGTCGGATTAGATGCGGCCGAACGTCGCCACGCCGTTCAGGATCTGGTCGGAGACCTTGAACCCGAGGCCGTCGAAGAAGAACGCCGTCGCCTCCTTGAAGTGGGGCGTGCCGAGCACGATGTGGCCCACACGGCGCGGCGCGCGCGGTCGCACTTCGACGATCGCATCGGCGCGAGCGTTCAACCGCTCCTGTGTACCAGCGTGGTTCCACGCGCGCGCCTGGCCGGGCGTCAGCGGATGCGGTTCCGTCACGTCGATGACCACCCGATGGCGGAAGACCGGATCGATGCAGGTGAGCCGCGCGCCATCGATCGTCGACGCAACGCCCATCGCGCCGATTCGACTGGCGATGTCGGCGAGGTCCTGTTCGGTGGCGCAACTCATGTGCAGTTCGGACAAGTGGCGATACGTCCCCTCCGCGATGCGCAGCTGCACCGGCCGATCGGCCGTACCCAACACACCATCGGCGGTGCGGGCCATGCCGCGCCGCGCCCAGAACTCGAACAGTTCGGTCGGGTCGGGAACACTCAGCTCGATGTCGAGCAAGCCGTTGAGGGCCATCAGAGATCGTCTCCTTGGTAGTCGCTGACTCGGACGCAGCGGTTGGTCATGGTGCCGAGGCCGTCGATGGTGGTGGTGAGCAGATCGCCGTCGGCGAGGAACGAGCCCTGGGGAGCGCCGATGCCGTTGGGCGTGCCGGTGAAGATGATGTCACCGGCGACGAGGGTGGTGATCCGCGACAGGTAGGCGATGAGCGTCGGGACATCGAAGATCATCTCGGCCGTGGAAGCGTTCTGTCGGACCTCCCCGTTGACCGCGCAGACGATGCGCATGTCATCGCGGTCGGCGACCTCGTCGACCGAGACGAGCACCGGTCCCGTCGGGCCGAACGTGTCGAACGACTTGCCGAGGTCGAAGTGCGGCGGCTTGGCTGCGAACTGAGCGACGCGATCGGAGATGTCCTGGCCGATCATCAGCCCGAACACGTGGTCCCACGCATCGACACGGGCGATGTCCTTGCCACCTCGGCCGATGACCACCACCAGCTCGGCCTCGTAGTCGCAGAAGTCGCTTCGCATCTCGACGTCGGCATTCGGCCCGGTGAGGCACGAGGGGAACTTGGTGAACACGAGCGGCGCCGATGGCACCTCCATCCCGCCCTCGTCGGCATGCGCCTGGTAGTTCAGGCCGACGGCGAACGACTTCTGTGGTCTGGGCACCGGCGGGCCGAGCGATGCCTCGGCGAGCAACCCTGTCGGTGTCGTGTCGACCAGCGCGCTCGACAGCGCCGCCAACTGTTCGGGTGCGCGATCGCGCTCATCGGGTCGGCGCTGAGCGTTCCCGCGCTGGCCTGTTCGAGGTCGAAGTAGTGATCACCCAACACGATCGCGGCGCGGCCGCCGGCGTTGACGAAACGAAACCCCATGAGACACTCCCATCTTTGCTACATCATATATGATGTAGATTGGATGACTACGGCGAATCGTGGCACACTGGTCATATGACGACGGGTGCTCGGTCCATGATCGGAGAACAGCCGCCCACGCTCACGGAGTGGGCCGACCAGCGGCTTCGCGAGTCGATCCTGCAGGGCGAGTACCGCCCCGGCGAGACGCTCGTCATCTCCACGCTGGCCGAACAGCTGGGGTTGTCGGCGACCCCCTTGCGCGAGGCGATGCGCAAGCTCGCCTCCGAGGGCCTCGTCGTGCTCCAGTCACACGGGTCTGCCCGCGTCGCCGAGGTCGACCTGCACGAAGCCAACGAGATCTACGAGCTGCGGCTGATCCTCGAGCCGACTGCACTCGAACGAGCCGTGGCGGCCGGCGACACCGCCTATCGTGAGCGCGTCTTGACGGCGTGGACCGAGCTCACCGCCGAGGTTGTCGCAACGGTGAGCACGCACGCCACGTTCCATCGCGCGCTGCTGTCGGCCTGCGACTCGGCCTGGCTGCTGCGGCTGGCCACCCTGCTGTCGGATC
>JAYUSX010000192.1:0-4573 GCA_043755475.1 Actinomycetota bacterium | reverse complement strand
TGCCGCTTCGCGGCGTCGACCTCGAGGCGAGCCCGTTGCGTGGCGTGCCGTTGCGCGGGGTGCCGCTGCGTGGCGTGCCCTTGAACGCGATCAACCTCAACGCGTCGCCATTGCGTGGTGTGCCGCTGCGCGGTGTCGACCTCGTCGGGTCGCAGCTCGCGGCGATCCCCTTGCGTGGTGTCGACCTACTCTCATCGCCGTTGCGCGGTGTCCCGTTGCGCGGTGTGCCGTTGCGGGGTGTGCCGCTGCGCGGTGTGCCCATCGGCGCCCTGACCCTCGGGTCGACGCCGTTGCGGGGTGTGCCGCTGCGGGGTGTCGACATTCTCAGCTCGCCGTTGCGTGGCGTGCCGTTGCGCGGTGTTCCGTTGCGCGGTGTCGACGTGCCCGGATCGATCAACTGCGCGCTCGTCGACTGCGTGAAGGGCACGCTCGGCGACGCTCTGCTGGCCGGCGCCGTGCCGCCCGCGTTCACCCTGGGCGACATCATCGACGCGACGTCCGGCATCCGGCTGGGCGACATCGCTCCGTACTTCCGTGACTTCACCGAGGCCCAGGTGGCAGCAGCACTGGCCAACAGCACCCTCACCTTCGGCGACCTGGCGACCCTCGACGACATGGTGCTGGGCGATCTGCCGCTCGACCGGCCCGAGTTCGCCACGCTCGTGCTCGGCGACCTCGGCAACGCGCTCTCGCGGGCCACGCTCAGCGACCTCATCGGTGCCACGAACCCTGCGGGTGGCGTGTACACCGAAGGCCAGCTGCAACTCATCTTGAACGGCTGGAACCTGACGATCGGCGATCTCACCGACCGCGGCAACCTGACCATGGGCGACGTCTTCGACGCGTCGACCGGCCCTGTCTACCTGTCCGACCTCGGCTCGCTCCTCGACTACCTGAACGTCGGACAACTCATCGCCCTGGTGCCGGGTCTGGAAACCCAGGTCCGCGCGATGAACCAGACGCTGGGCGATCTCACGCCGCAGCAGCTCGGGCGGATGACGCTCGGCGATCTCGGCACGGCTGCCGGCGACGTCACGATCGGCACCCTGCTGGCCGGCCTTGGCGGACTGCTCGACCAGTACACGCTCGGCGATCTCCTCCTCGCACTCGTCGATCCCGGTTCACTCGCATACGGCGGCGTGGAGTTCGACAGCTTCGACGAGAAGTCCTTGCCCCCCGGCACTGTCGGTGCCGCCAGGTTCGATGCGTCGTTCACCCTCGGGGGTGCGGGTGCGCAGAACGTGACCGTGGAAGTGGCGTTGCCCTCGTCGGCGACGTACGTGCCGGGCACCGCGGTCGTCGGAGCTACCCCACAAGAACCCACCCAGGTCGGCCAGACGCTGGTGTGGTCGCTGATCGCCAACGCCGGAGCGACCCCGGTCCCCGTCAGGTTCGACGTGCTGCCGGCCTTGCGGCTCGGCTCGACGTCGCTGACCGCCACGGCGCGGGTGCTCGGCACCGGCGTCTCGGCCACCTCGACGGCCACCGTCACCGTGGCCGAGGGCACCGAACCGAACGACTTCCGTCAGCCTGGCGGTCCGGGAACGCCTCGCCAGACGACCCGTGCGGCGGAAGACGTGGCGTATCTGACGTACATCCCGACCGCGACCGACATCGACGTGTACGAGATCACGCTCGGCGAAAACGACCGCCTGGTGGCCCAGCTGTCGAACCTCGACGCCGACCTCGACATGGTCGTGTGGGGCAGGCCGGCGAACGCCTCCACCGCCGCGGCGCTCAGCCCGGTGAGTGCCGAGGCGGCTTTGGTGCCGATCACCGACCCCGACGCCGACGGCGCCGATGCGTCGGTGATCAACGACTTCGTCCGCCTCGATGCCCTCGATCCGACCTTGCGGCTCATCGCCTCGTCGAACACGTCAGGCACCACCGACGAGACGATCTCCACCGACCGCCTGCCGGCCGGCACGTACTTCGTGCAGGTGTACGGCGCCAATGGCGCCACCAACGTGGCGCCGGCATCGCTCCAGCTGAAGATCCGACCGGGGGATGCGCTCCCTCCGTGTCGTGCAACGGGACCGCTACCGGCACGCGTCGGAACGCCCTCGGCACCGGTCATCCCCACATCGGCGAACACGCTGATCCTGACCAACGAGACCCGTCTGCAGCAGCTGTACCCGGGGACTGCGCGAGCCGACGTCACGGCGGCCACGAACCGCCTCACCGCCTACCTCGCGGCGAACCCGCAACTCGGCGTGAACCCCGTGGTCGTCCCCGTCGACGCCTACCAGACCGTGCGTGACGCGTACGACGCGTGGGACCTGGCGCCAGGGTCGTGCGATCCCAACGCGGCCAACGCAGTGGTGGCGGCGATCAACACGAGCATCATCGATCCTGCCCGCAGCCAGTTCCAGCACATCGTGTTCCTGGGCGGCGACGATCTGATCCCGATGGCTCGGATCGCCGACGGCACCGCCGTCGCCAACGAGTACGACTTCCGCAACGAGTTCGACGGCATCCTGGCCGGCGGAACCGGTGCCGGCCGGAACGCCGTCTCGGCTCCCTTCTGGGAGAGCATGATCCGCTCCGATGAGCCCTACGGCGATGCGGCCGCTCGCCGATCGGGCGAGGGGTACCTGTACGTCAGCGACGCGGCGCTCGGTCGAGTGGTGGAGACGCCGGCAGAAATCGTCAAGGCACTCGACACGTTCGTCCGCTTCGGCGGCAACCTGTCGATCGAGACGGCCACCGTGCTGGGCTACGACTTCTTGGCCGACGGGTCGGAAGAGGTGGCCGACGAGCTCGCTCCGCTTCCGGTCGACCGTGCACTTGCGAGCGGCCGGAATGCGAGTGGGGCTCTGTGGGACAAGATCGACGCCACGGCCAAGCTCCAAGCCGCCGGTACGCGTGCGCTGGTTTCGCTCAACGCCCACTTCGACTACTACCGGGCGCTGCCCGCAGTGGGCGATCAAGTGCCTGGCTTCGACGACAACCTGATCGCCACCGCGGTGGAGACGGCGCTCGGCCCCAATGCACTCGAGCAGTCGCTCGTGTTCTCGATGGGGTGCCACTCGGGACTGTCGGTGAGCGACGTGTTGGTCGGCGCGCCCAACTCCGACTGGGCCCAGACGCTCGGCCGCGAGGGCTCGCTGCTGATCGGCAACACCGGCTTCGGCTACGGCGACACCGAGGCGGTGGCCTACACCGAGGAGCTGATGCGGCTGTTCGCCGACCGGGTCACCTCGCCGTTCGCGCTGCCGCTCGGCCCGAGCAGCAGCTCGAGCACCGTCGGCCAAGCGCTGACCTGGGCCAAGAACGACTTCGTCGCCGGTCTGCAGAGCTACAGCGTGTACGACAAGAAGGCCGTCATGGAGTCGACGTTCTACGGCCTGCCGTTCTACCGGGTGGGCCTCACCCCTGCGGCGCTGCCGCCGACACCGACCCGCACGGCCGGTGCCGACGGCACCGGTACCAGCACGAGCAGGGTGCTCGCCACCCCGACCAATGCCACGGTCACCACACCGTCGGGTACGTACCCGGCCAACGTGGACGGTGCCCAGAACGAACTGGTCATCGTGGCGCCTGGCCGACCGATCCAGCCGCGACTCGTTCAGGACATCTCGGTGGTGTCACCGACCGACTCCAGGTCGCTGGCTCAGGTGGCCCACGGTGCGATCGTCGAGGACATGACCTCGACCTACAGCGGAGTCCCGAATCCGGTGATCGCCACGCCGGTGTTCGACGCCAGCGCCAGCCGGCCCGAGCCCGATGCCGGTGATGTCGCGTTCCCGACCAAGCCGCTCGAGATCACCACCTCCACCGGCCCGTCCGGGCAACGTCAACAACTCGTGCTGGCCACCGGCCAGTACCGCTCCGACACCAGCGTGCAGCGACTCGACAGCAACCTCGACGTGGTTGTCTACTACGCCCCTCCGTCGGTCACCGACTTCACGGCACCGACGATCGGCGCCGTCGACTCCCAGATCGCGAATGGGCGCTTGTCGATCACCACCACCGTCACCGATGCAGCCCGCGTCGACCGGGTGTACGTGCTGGTCGTCCAGAACCCCGGCTTCGGTCCTGCCACCTGGACGGGGGTCGATCTGGTCCGCAGCGGCACGACCGATCGGTGGACCGGTTCGCTCGTGCTCGCGCCGTCCACCACGGACGTGGAGTTCATCGTCCAGGCCAAGGACAACGCCGGCAACGTCGGCTTCGCCACGAACAAGGCCCGCAACTTCGACGTCGACCAGCCGGCCGTGGCACCGACGCCGCCGGCGCAGGTGCTCACGGCAGCTCCTGCGACCGGTCCCGGAGCAACGGGCATCTATGGCGGCACGGTCGAGATCGTCGTCAACGCAAATGCGGCCGCCAGGTACTCCGTCGATGGAGCGCCGTCCGTGCCGGTGCCGACCTCGGGTCGCTTCCCGATCACCGGTGAGGGCTTCCACAGCTGGGAGGTGACGGTGCCGTCTGGCTACACGATCAGCGGCTCCGTGGTGATCGACACCTCGCCGCCAGTGGTCGCCACCGATCGCGCATCCGGTGCAGTGCGGCCGAACACGCCCGTGACGCTGACCGCAGGAGATGCTGGCGCCGGCGTCGCCTCCATCAC
>JAYUSX010000191.1:0-11599 GCA_043755475.1 Actinomycetota bacterium | reverse complement strand
TTCGGAGGCGGGTCTGCTCGTCGTACCGATGTCGTCAGCGGGCGAGCTCGTGGGCGCGCTCGGTGTGTCGATGACCACAAAGGCTCGCGCATGGACGGCGGACGAGGTGACGTTCCTCCGCATCGTGGCCGAGACCGTCGCCCACGTGCTCGAGCGGCTCCGTCTCGATCAGGCACTCCGGGTCAGCGAGGCGCGATTCCGGTTGCTCTCGGAAACCGCTGCCGATCTGGTGATCCTCGTCGGCACCGACGGGATGTTCAAGTACGTCTCACCGTCGTCGGTGGCCGTGACGGGCATCTCGCCGTCCGAGCTCGTCGGTACTCCGGCCGAGGAGTTGATCCACCCCGACGATCGAGTGTCGGCACGGTCGAGCGTGCCACGGATCATCGAGCACGGTTGGGGGATGTCGGAGATGCGAATCCGCCGGCACGACGGTTCGTGGATCTGGGTCGTGAACTCGACGTCCGTCGTGCGCGATCCCGAAACCGGCGAGGTCGTGGAGTTCCGCGCGAGCTTGCGCGACATCACCGATCGCAAGAGGTTGGAGAGCGAGCTGCAACATCAGGCACTGCACGATCCGCTCACCGGCCTGGGCAACCGCATCCTGCTCCAGCAACGACTCGAGATGGCCGTGGCCCACGACGATCGCTTCGGTCACGTGTCGGTGCTGTTGCTCGACCTCGATGGGTTCAAGCACATCAACGACACCCACGGGCATGCCCTCGGCGACGAGGTGCTGCGGGTGGTGTCGTCACGGTTGCGACGGCTCACTCGACCGAACGACACGATCGCGCGCACGGGCGGAGACGAGTTCGTGCTCCTGTGTCCCGCCACCGACGAAGGTGCCGCGGTGCGTATCGCGCAGCGCATCGTGGACGCGATCCGATCACCGCTGTCGGTGGGCGAGGTGACGGTGCAACTCGGCGTCAGCGTGGGCATTGCCCACCACAACGGTGAGCTGGCCGATGCCGACTCGTTGTTGATCGAGGCCGACCGGGCGATGTTCGTCGCAAAGCGGAGCGGCCGTAGCCGGGTGGGGCTCTCCGACCGAGTGATCTTCTGACGTCGGCCCGCCGGGGTCACGTGTTCTTCGGGAGCTCGCTCCAGGTGGCGGTGCGGTCGTTGTTCGGCTCCTTGGGCAGCCCGAGCACCCGTTCGCCGATGATGTTGCGCTGAACTTGGTCGGTGCCGCCGTAGATGGGAGGTGCCTGGGCGAACAGCGCCATCTCTGTGATGTGGCCGAGGAACGGATTGCCGGTTGCCGCGTCGAGCGCGGTGCGGCCTGCGGGTTCGTAGGCATGGAGCGTTCCGTACGCGCCAGAGATGGCGAGACCCAGGTCGCGCGACTGCCGCACGATCTCGCTCATCGACAACTTGGCGATGTTGCCTGCGCCGGGCAGATCGTGGCCGCGTTCGCGCAGCGCTTTGTGGCGAAGGGTCGTGTATCGGCCGATCTCGCTCATCGTGTGCAGCTTCATCAACGCCTGCCGCACGTTCGGGTCGTCGATCTTGCCGCTCGCCTTGGCCATCTCGGTGAACAGGCGTTGGGCGCCGGCGGTCATTGCCCCGCCACCACCGCCGCCGGGAGCGCGCTGCTTGGTGACGAACGAACCGGCCGTCTTCGGCAGATCGCCGGCGATGGTGCCCGGATTGGCGAGAGCCATCGGTGCTCCGGCACCTGCCCCGAGCCCGCTTCGTTCGAACGCCAGCGTGGTGTTCGCGACGGCCCAGCCGTTGTGCACGCCACCCACCAGAGCGTCGTCGGCAACGCGGGCGTCGCTCAGGAACACCTCGTTGAACAGCGCCCGACCGGTCATCTCGCGCAGCGGCCGCACGTCGACCCCTGACTGGTGCATGTCGAACGAGAACCAGCTGATGCCCTGGTGCTTGGGAACGTCGGGGTCGGTTCGTGCGATCAGCATGCCCATGTCGGCGATGTGCCCGCCGGATGTCCACACCTTCTGCCCATTGACGATCCACTCGTCACCATCGCGGGTGGCCTTGGTGCCCAGCCCGGCGAGGTCGGACCCGGCCCCGGGTTCGCTGAACAGCTGGCACCACGCCTGGGCTCCGGTGACGATCGGCCTGACGTAGCGCTCGATCTGCTCGGGCGTGCCGTGTGCGGCGATCGTCGGTGCGGCGAGCAGCGTGCCGAGTCCGCCGGGCGCGTTCAGCGCTCCCTTGGCGGCGATGCGCTTGGCCACCGCGATCGCCTCGTTGCGGGAGAGGTCGCGCCCATAGGCGTGGGTCGGCAGCGATGGTGCCGCCCACCCGGCGAGGCCGAGCCGTTCCCACCAGTCGCCGACCGCCAGGTCGGGATCCCAGTTGGCGTCGAGCCATGCGTCCAGTTCGTCGAGCAATCCACTCATGCAGACATGGTGTCAGACTGCCAGCTGGATCTTGCATATCGAGGGGGAAACTGGCCGTGGATCGATTCGAGGGACGTGTGGCTGTAGTCACCGGCGGTGGCACCGGCATGGGGCGCGAACTGGTGCGCCAGCTTGCCGCGGCCGGGGCGCACGTGGCGATGTGCGACGTGTCGGCCGACAACATGGCCGAGTCCCAGGCGCTCGCCGAATCGGGAGCGGCCTCCGGTGTGCGCATCACCTCGTTCGTCGCCGACGTCGCGGACGAGGCGAGTGTGCTCGAGTTCCGTGCCGACGTGGCTGCCCGCCACGGTTCGCAGCTACACCTGCTGTTCAACAACGCCGGCATCGGTGGCGGAGGGAGCTTCGTCCTCGACGATCGCGGTGAGTGGGAGAAGACCTTCGATGTCTGCTGGGGTGGCGTGTACATCTGCACGCGGGCCTTCATGCCGATGCTGCTCGATGCCGACGCCGGCCATGTCGTGAACACCAGCAGCGTCAACGGCTTCTGGGCGTCGCTCGGCCCCTCGATCCCGCACACTGCGTACAGCGCAGCCAAGTTCGCGGTGAAGGGCTTCACCGAGGCGTTGATCAACGACTTCAGGATGAACGCCCCACACCTCAGTGCATCGGTGGTCATGCCCGGCCATGTCGGCACCTCCATCGTGATCAACTCGCAGAAGGCGTTCGGTCGCGATCCGAAGGAGCTGACCCAGGAGCAGATCGTCGAGATGCGGGAGCGGCTCGCCAAGCGAGGCATGGATCTGTCGACGGCCAGCGACGAGGACATCCGCATCGGGCTCCAGTTCCAGGCCGAGCAGTTCCGTGACGCGGCACCCCTGTCCGCGAGCGATGCCGCAACCATCATTCTCGCCGGCGTTCTGGCCGGTGAGTGGCGGATCCTCGTCGGCGATGATGCTCTCGCTCTCGACGAGCTGATTCGCGCCAACCCCGAGGAGGCCTACGACGACCGTCTGGTCGAGCGGCTCCGGGCCCGCGGGATGTTCGGGTTCGCCCTGTAGGTCCCGCGCCCGAGGGACCAATGGCACTGCAACCCGCTTCGAGCCCGGGCATACGTTGACGGCAGATGGCGACGTCGAGTCGCATCGCAACATCGTCCAGAGAGAGAGCGAGTTCTCATGTCGTATCCGCACGTCATCGTCTGGCTTGATCACCAGAAGGCCACCGTGATCGACTTCTCGGTCGACGAGCATCACCTGATCAAGCTCGTGTCGGAGAACCCGCGGCAGTTGCATCGCAAGTCGGGTTCGATCGGTGCGGGGCGGGCACCCGACGACAAGCAGTTCTTCGACGAGGTGGCCAAGGCAGTGCAGCACGCAACGGAGATCCTGATCACCGGACCGGGAACGGCCAAGGCAGCATTCATTGCCGAGCTCGACAAGCGTCATGCCGCCGTCGCCAAGCAGGTGGTCGGTGTCGAGTCGCTCGATCATCCGAGTGATGCCGAACTGTTGGCGTTCGCCAAGAAGTACTTCCGAAGGGTCGACGCGCTGCGCGGCGAAGCCTGAGTGACCGGTCGTCCGGCCCTCCGGCCGCTCCGGCCGCTCCGGTGGCACGGGTGGCTCGGCGCGCAAGACTGACGGCATGGACTACATCGAGGTCGTGCGCGCGTCCACCGCGGTGGCAGAGACACCGCGACGATCGACCAAGATCGCCGTGCTGGCCGACCTGTTGCGGACGGTGCCGCGCGCGCAGGCGAACCTGCTGGCGCCGGCGGTGGTCGGTCTCCTCGTCGGCGAACCGCGACCGGGACGCATCGGCATCGGGTGGGCCACGCTGCGCGATGCCCGGGTGACCCCGGCGACCACCCCGACCGTTTCGGTGAGCGAGATCGATCGAGTGCTCGATCGGCTTGCGGGCATGGTGGGTGCCGGCTCGCACCGACAGCGGGACGAGTTGTTGGTCGACCTCATGTGCCGGCTGACCGACGACGAGCAACAGCACCTCGTTCGCGCACTGACAGGTGAGATGCGTCAGGGGGCCAACGATGGCGTGGTCGCCGAGGCCATCGCGAAGGCCGCCGGCGTGCCTGCGGCGACGGTCCGGCGCGCAGCGATGCTGTTGGGCGACCTGGGAGCCGCTGCGTCACTCGCCCTGGCGGGGGGTGACCTCGATGTCGGCCTCACCCCGCTGCTCGCCGTGCAGCCGATGTTGGCCGCCACGTCACCGACCGCCCGAGAAGCGATCGCACTCACGGGGCCCGCGAGCGTGGAGTGGAAGCTCGACGGCATGCGCGTGCAGGCTCACAAGTCGGGTGATCAGGTGCGGTTGTTCTCACGCGGTCTGAACGACGTCACGGCCTCGATGCCCAACGTGGTCGCCGCGGTCGCCGGTCTGTCGGTGGAATCGATCGTGTTGGACGGCGAGTCGCTCGGGGTGGCCGACGACGGCAGGCCACGACGATTCCAGGACACGATGAGTGGTCTGCACTCCACCGCGGCGTTCTTCTTCGACGTGCTGCACGCGGAAGGCCGGTCGATGATCGACGAACCGCTCTCGTCGCGGGCGCAGGCGCTGCGCGGTCTCGTGCCGGCGCACCTCGTGCTCCCGTCGATCCAGACCGACGATGGCGCCCTCGCCGATTCGTTCGCGGAGGAGGCGGTTCGCGCCGGTCACGAAGGGGTGGTCGTGAAGGCGCTCGACTCGCCGTACCAGGCTGGTCGGCGGGGGGCGACGTGGCGCAAGGTGAAGCCGGTGCACACCCTCGATCTCGTGGTGCTCGCGGCCGAGTGGGGGCACGGCCGACGAGCAGGTTGGTTGAGCAACCTCCACCTCGGCGCCCGCGGCGATGGGGGAGCGTTCGTGATGGTGGGCAAGACCTTCAAGGGGCTCACCGACGACCTGCTGCGATGGCAGACCGACGAGCTGCAACGGCGCGCGATCGGCACCGAGGGCATCACGGTGCACGTGCGCCCCGAGTTGGTCGTCGAGATCGCCGTCGACGGCGTCCAGGTGTCGCGCCGGTACCCCGGAGGGGTGGCACTGCGGTTCGCTCGCGTGCGCAGGTACCGGCCCGACAAGAGCGCCGCCGAGGCTGACACCATCGAAGGTGTGCAAGGGTTGCTCTGATGCGCGTGATGACCTGGAACGTCTGGTGGCGGTTCGGGCCGTGGGAGCTGAGAGCCGAAGCGATCCGTTCGGTGATCGCGGCCGAGGCTCCTGACGTGGTGTGCCTGCAAGAGGTGTGGAGCTTGGGTGACGACTCCTTCGCCGCCCAGCTCGCAACATCGCTCGGCTATCGATGGGCGATCACCGACGATCCGTTCGCCGACGTTCGCGGCGAAGATCGCCCGGGCTTCCACAACGCGATCCTGGCTCGCGAGTCCCTCACCGATGTGGTCAGCCACCCGTTGCCCCGCCACGACGGCACGCCCGGACATCGACGAGCGTTGTCGGCGCGCGTCGGCGTCGACGGGCGTGAGTGGATGGTGATGTGCACTCATCTCGATCACCGCTTCGACGATTCGGCGGTGCGGCAGGCGCAAGCCGACGAGATCCTCCGCATCGTCGCTGCCCGCCGACCCGACCCCGACACGGAGCCGCCGGTCGTCGTCTGCGGGGACTTCAACGCTCCACCCGACAGCGACGAAGTTCGGCTGCTCACCGGCCGTCGGGCCGGGCCGATCCGCAACCTCGTGCTCAGCGATGCCTGGGAGCAGGTGGGTGAGGGCTCCGGTCACACGTGGCGCCGCGACAACCCCTACCAAGCGGCCACGGCATGGCCGAATCGTCGCCTCGACTACGTTTTCGTCAGCTGGCCTCGCCCGAAACCGCTGGGCAACCCGGTTCGTGCCCGTCTGGCGGGCATCGATGCCGTGGACGGCGTGGTGCCGAGCGATCACGCCGCCGTCGTCGTCGACCTGCACACCTGATCGCCGATCACGCCGCTTCGAACCAGTCTCTGTTGCTCACGACACGAAGTGGTTCGAAACCGCCTGCCCGGGCCGGTTCGGATCGGTTCAGACAGGGCTGGAAAGGCGACGGGCTATCGCGATGTCGAGGTCGGCAGCAACATCGTCCATCAGGTCGAGATCCGTCCACCAGAGTTCGAGTATCTCCCAACCCAGGCCTCGGAGGCGCCGCTTCCGCTGGTTGTCGTCCGCCTTGGCCCGCGGGGACGCGTGCCATCGCCAGCTCTGGCATTCAACACCAATCCGCAACGATGGCAGTGCGAGATCGAGTTCGGCCAGGAGCGTGCCGTCGACGTCGCGGACCGGGTACTCGTCCACCATGTCGAGTCCCCTCGCCGCGAGCGCCCGACCAGCCAGGCGTTGGAACCAACTGCGCGGCAGCCTCGCCTCCACGCGCTCGCGGAGCAGTTCGAGGACGATTCGGGGCCCGCCGAAGTTCGGCCGCACCAACGGCGACGCAACGAATCTCAGCCACTCGGCGGACCTTCCATCGCGGAGGTAGCTGTCGAGTGCCTGAGCCGCGCTGTCGCGACCGTCGGTGGCTGCGATCTGAATCAGGGCGACGGGCTCGATCGCGCACGAGATACCGGCGACGAGGCGGCGGTGCTCGTTGTCCAGGACCGTCGATCGGTGCACCTCGACCCCCTCGATCGACCGGACGTGGTGGCCCTCGACGCTGGAGATGATGATCCGGTTCGCTCGTTCGTATCCGTCGAAGCCGTGCAGTCGGGCGGCGGTCGCGTGGCTCACGAACGAGTGTGGCCCTGCAGCGAGCACGGCGGCCCGCACGCTGCGCCGCCACGAAGGAGGTGCCGACCCGACGGCGATGACCCCTCGGCCGATGCGTCCCCACTCCTCACTCGCCAACCGTTGGCGCAGCAGGCCAGGCGTCACGCCTCGCTCGCTGAGTTGGGTGATCGTTGCCAGCCCATCCTGCGAGCTGAACAGGGCTGCGATGGAGCGCATCTCTCGTGTGGTCATGCCCCAAAGAGGCTCGACAGTCGTGGCGATCGGAAGACGGCCCGGTCGTGGGCTTCGAACCAGCGTCTGCTGTTCACGACACGGAGTGGTCCGAAACATCCAGGTGAAACCGGATGAAGACTGATGTCGAGGCTCGAGTGGTCAGCTGGTGATGTCCTTCGTGGTGAAGTTGGCCCATGCCGCGCCGAGGAAGACGGCGACGTAGATCGCTTGGAGGACGATGCCTTCGTTCACGTCGCGCCAGAGGATCGGGTCGCGGTAGAAGTCGACGAACTTCAACCAGTGGTGCGTGGGTAGGTAGGCCTGGATCGATCGAGTCGCTTCGATCAGGTCGAGCACCTGCGACCCCACGAAGGCGGCGAGGGTCGCCAGCGATGCCGCGAGCGGTGAATCGGTGCGCGTGGATGCGAACAGCGCGATGGCCCCGAGACCGAGCATCGACCAGCCGATGTAGAGGATCGCCATCGCCGTACGCGTGAACGTCTCGAACGGGCTGAGGTCGGTGGCCGAGATCGACGACAGGGGACGGATGCCGAACAGCACGACGCCGGCGAGCAGCGCCACCAGAGCAACGACCACCACGGCCAGGAAGATGAACGTCACGATGGTCGTGAGCTTGGCCACCAACAGCCTGGTGCGACCGACCGGTCGGGTGAGCAGATAGCGCAATGTGCCCGCCGACGCCTCGCCCGCGACGGAGTCACCGCCGATCACCGACACCGCGATGGGCAGGAAGAGCGGAAGGATGATCGCCAGCGCAGCCGCCGGAAACAGCAATCCGTTGTTGAGCACCTCCGACAGCAAGGCGGGTCCTTCGCCAGGGCGCGGAGCGAGACCGCTCGCCTTCACGAAGATGCCGACGATCACGGGCAGGCCGGACAGCAATGCGATGGTGATCCACGTGCGCGGGCGTCGCAGGAGTTTCGACAGTTCCATGCGGATCATCGGATGTCTCCGTGCCCCGTGCGCTCCAAGAAGACGTCTTCGAGGGATGGCCGTTCGATGATGAGCTCGCGCACTCGGATGTCGTCCTGCACGAACGCCTTGTTCAACAGTTCCGTCGGACGATCGCCGATGTTGACGCGAACGGTGTGTGCATCGGTGGGCACGTACCGGAAGGGACCATCCTGCAGCGAGCGCACCGCGCGCTCCAGATCGGGCGTCACCACCCGGACCCACCCCGTCGGTGCCAACAGGTTGCTCACGTCGTCCTGGGCCACGATCCGTCCGGCAGACATCATCGCCGCCCGGGTGCAGATGAGCTCCACCTCGGCCAAGAGATGCGACGACAGCATGATCGTCGTGCCGTGACGCACCAGGTCGACGAACATCGTGCGCAGCTCGTGGATGCCTTGTGCGTCGAGGCCGTTGGTCGGCTCGTCGAGCACCAGCAGGCGCGGTGCCCGCAACAGTGCCGAGGCCAACCCGAGCCGTTGGCGCATGCCCAGGGAGTAGGCCTTCACCGGACGGTCGCCCACGTCGGCGAGACCCACCCGGTCGATCACATCGCGAACCCGCGTCCGCCGAGTGCGCCGCGGCCCGCCCACACCCGCCCCGTCGAAGATGCACAGGTTTCGTTCGCCCGACAGGTACGGATAGAACGCTGGTCCCTCGACCATCGTCCCGACTCCCTCGAGCGCGTGCGGCGAGTGCAGGGTGACCTCGTGACCGAGCACTTCGATCGAGCCTGACGTCGGGGCGATGAGCGACAGCAGCATGCGGATCGTGGTGGTCTTGCCTGCGCCGTTCGGACCGAGGAAGCCATAGAGGTCACCCTCGCGGACGTCGAGGTCGATGTGGTCGACCGCGAGCAGACCTCCCGCGAATCGCTTCGTCAGCGCGTTCGTGCGCACCACGCTGGTCTCGCTCACCCCAAGCCCCCTCTCGCGACGAGCACACCGGCGATTCGGTCGAGCTCGCCGACGGTGACCGTGCCGCTGAGCACGACGTCGAAGCCGCCGACGGTGATGATCTCGACGTTGACGAGCGACGTGCTCACCACCACCGCGTCGCCACCCCACGGCCGCTGTGTTCGAGGCAGCGCACCGATGCGCCGACCGAGATTGCCCTGCGGCAGGGCGAACAGGCTCACGACCGCCAACCCGTTGCCGTAGGTGGCCAGACCCGACGACGGATCGTTGCGACGATCGAGACCGCCGATTTCGTCGGGCAGCGTGACGAAGCTGGTGCTGCTGAGCGACTCGACCAGGTCGACCGACGCCGATGTGCGGACCGGTTCTCCGGCGGCAATGGGATCGAACTGCATGATGTCGAGCGAAGGCTGTCGGAACGACAGGTCGACGAAAGTCGTCTCGAACGCCGGCGCCGTCCCGCCCGTGTCGAGCTCGACCGCCACCACCAGCCCGGTGTCGTCATCGACCCACAGTTCGACGGCGTCGATCGTGCTGGTGTCGTCGGCAGGTTCGATCCGCAGGCCGACCGCCGGATGGCCTGCAACCCAACGATCGTCGATGCGGCGGACCGTCGCTCCCGCGCTCTCGCGCAGAAGGCGCCGGCCCAGCTCGGCGGGGCTGAGATCCAGCAGCCGGGGGATGCGCAGTGGCTCGGAGCCTTGCCGTGGCGAGAAGATCACGCGGCGCGTCCCGGAGTCCCACAACCACATGCCTCCCGGTTCGCGGTAGATCGAGCGCTCGGCTCCGATCAACAGTTCGTCGGTACGCCAGCGCTCGCGGTCGTCGTACCACACACGAACGCGGCTGGTCTGGGTGAATGGCGCGATCTCGTCGTCGAAGCGGCCGAGGTCGGGGAGGCGGAGGCCTCCGCGCGACTCGTACAGCCCTTCGAACGATCGGTCGGATGATTCGGTGACGCGGGCGACGACCTCGGCGGTGGACAGGCCGGATGCAGGCACAGGTCGGAGGGCGATCGCCACAGGCAGAAAGCACAGTGCGCCGACGCCGCACAACACCACGATCCATCGCCAGCGCCGCATAGAACGACCCTACTGGCGACCGATAGGGTCGTGCCTCGACATGGCGACCTTGCGTTTCAGCTTCGGCACGATGGGCTCTGGCAAGAGCACCATGGCGTTGCAGATCCACCACAACCTCGCGACGCGCGAGCTGTTCGGTCTGCTGCTCACCAAGCTCGATCGAGAGGGGGCTCAGGTGACCAGCCGCCTGGGCGTTGCGGCCGAGGCGATCGAGGTGGTGCCCGACATGGACCTGTACCAGTTGGCGGTCGGGCACTGGCCGATCCACTACCTGGTGTGCGACGAGGTGCAGTTCTACACGCGCGATCAATGCGACCAGCTCGCCCGGGCCGTCGACGATCTGGGTATCGACGTGTTCGCGTTCGGCCTGATCACCGACTTCCGCGGCGAGCTGTTCGAGGGCACCAAGCGGATGCTCGAAGTGGCTGACGAGCGGGTGGCGATGCAAGTGGAGGCCCGCTGTTGGTGTGGGGCACGGGCGACGCACAACGCTCGAGTCGTGAACGGTGAGATCACCTATGTGGGCGAGACCGTGGTCGTGGGCGATACCGGCGATGGCAACCAGGAGCAGCCGCTCTTCGGCGACATCGTGCGCTACGAGTTGCTGTGCCGGAGGCACTACTCCAACGGTGAGTTGGGGGCCTGAGTCGGCCTGGTCCGATCAGGGCTCGATCAGGGCTCGATCAGGGCTCGATCAGCCCGGCGAGGATGCCCGCCTGCTCGGCGAGCATCGGAGCCACTCGATCCGCGACGAAGCGTTCGTCGAGACCGTCTGCCAGATGCACGCCGTCGGGCCGGGCCTCGGGGCCGGTGAGCCCCGTGGAGTCGAGCCATGCCGGAAGATCGATCTGAACGACGCCGAAGTCGTCGCTCAGGTCGTCGACGATCGCACGGAGCGCCTGCCACCGAACGGGGTCGTTCAACGGGTCGTCGACGTCGCCCCAGCCGAGGTGGGTGTCGGTCGGTGTGACCCACACCAGGCGAGCACCGGCGGCGATCACCTGTTCGGCGAAGGCCCGGTACGCATCGGTCACGATGCCGCGGCCGCGGGCGTCGGCGACCGAGACCACGGTGCCGTCGAACAGGCGGATGTCGACTGCATCCCACGGCCCGATCTCGACCAGCACCACGTCGACGGCTTCGGCAACCACTCGTTCGGTCACCGATCGCCACTGCGTGAGGCAACCGCTGAGGTCGATGAGATCGCGTGTGCCGTCGGTGTCGGTGAACGCGTGCATCCGGCCGTCGTCGCTTGCCGACAGACCGCATCCGGGAAAGGCCCCGCTGCCCACCGCCAGCTCGTCGGGCACCGCCGTGGCGTGAGCGATCAGCGCCTCCGACAGGTGGAGCGCCGTGCTGTCGCCGGT
>JAYUSX010000190.1:0-4580 GCA_043755475.1 Actinomycetota bacterium | reverse complement strand
TTGGGCATGGACCGCGTCATTGCCCACCGTGCTCGTGTCGATCCTGGCCATGTGCATCAGCACCGACCCTCCCACCGAGCCACCGCCGGTCGATCCTTCGGTCGCGGTTGCGTTCCGGATCGTGTCGCGGGGCCGAAACCTCGAAGCGCTGACGGGAACGGTCGATGCCGTGCGCCGAATCATGCACGAGACGCCGTTGTTCCGACATCGGATCGAGGTGGTCACCGACGAAGCGGTCGCACTGCCCGCGTACCGCGACCTGCATGTGATGGTGGTTCCCGCCGACTATGCCACGCCTCACCGGAGTCGATGGAAGGCCCGGGCGCTCTGCTTCGCAGTCGAGCACTCACGAAACGACGACCGCGACTACATCGTGCACCTCGACGAGGAGAGCTGGCCATCGACGAGCGCCGTGGTCGGCATCGCCGACTTCATCGCCCGCAACAACAACCGCTTCCTGCCGCCGATCGGTCAGGGGATGATCCTGTACTACCGCCACTTCACCGGTCGACGGATCATGCCGAAACTGTTGACGCTGGCCGACATGCTGCGCACCGGCGACGACATCGGCCGATTCCGATTCCAGTTTCGGATGGGCAAAGCACCGATGGGAATCCACGGCAGCTTCATCGTCATCCGCACGGACGTCGAGAGGCGCATCGGCCTCGACGTGGGCGCCGATGGCTCGCTGACCGAGGACGCGTGGTTCGCCATGGCCGCCCAGGCCGCCGGCGTCGAGTTCGGCTGGGTGAACGGATACCTCGTCGAACAAGCACCCGAGCACGTCGTCGACTTCGTGAAGCAGCGCCGGCGATGGTGGAACGGGCTGTTCAGGGTGGCCCTGTTCGCGCCGTCGAAAGCGTGGGCGCGCACCACCCTGTTCGGCTTCCTCGTGCTGTGGGGTGCCGCGATGGTGGGCAGCATGTACACGGTGCTCAACCTCTTCCTCGGCCTCGCCACGCACCCGGTCGCGAGCTGGACGGGCACGGTGTGTTTCGCCTGGTACCTCACCATGTATCTCGCCGGCCTCCGGCTCAACATCGCGGCGTGGAGGCAGGACACCGGCGACGACGTCGGGTGGTGGGATCGAGTCGGCCTCTATGCCGCGCTGATCGTGTTGATGCCCGTGTTCGGCCTGTTGGAAGCGGTCGCCGTGATGTACGGCATGGCTCGTCCCGAGCGTGGGTTCACCGTGATCACGAAGTCGAACATCGAGCGGTCCCCCGCCGACGGTTCACGGGTTGGGGCACACCTCGTCGAGCAGGCCGCCGCCGCCCACCGCAGATCGCAGAGGTCGCTCGACCCATTGCAGGTATGAGGGATCGATGGAGCGATTCCCGTCGCGGAACACGTTGATCGCGGCGAGCGCGTCACCTCCACCGCCCATCTCGAACGATGTCTCTTCAGGTTCGGGCGTGACGAAGTTGCTCAACGTCACGTCCTCGCCCAACAGGATGTAGTTGTTGGACAGCGATGCGATCATCGTGTTGCCGTCTTCGGGGTAGGCCGAGACGAGCAGTGAGCCACCGCTGAGCAGCAACTCCCCACCGCACTTCGCCAGCACGTTGAAGCGGGTGCCGGGTGCCTCGTCGGCGGACATGAACTCCACTTGGGTTCCGGTCGGGAACGGCGACGACCCCGACAGCGAGCCCGTGGAGCAGTCTGATGGTTCGGCCAGTTCGGCGATGGCGATCTCGATCTCCAAGGGTCCGTCGCCCGAGATGAGAAGAGCGGTGGTGCGCGCCGTTCCGTCCGCGCCTTCCTCGAGCGAGCCGGAGTACTTGGGAGCCACGATCGACACATCCTGTCCGTACAGGTCGGAGGCGATCGGGGCTGCCATGTCGACGGCCTGCAGACCACGGGGACCGCCCTCTTCGAACGCATAGGTGTTCACGACCCATACCGCTCCCGTGCCGTCGTCGACGAGCACATGACTGGTGGTCTCGACGCCGGCCCAGAAGTCGGAGCAGGCAACGGCGATCGTGTACGCGCTGAACACTTCACCCGACTGGATCGTCGCTTCGCCCGGCGACAGGGTGGGCGGCTCTTCGAAGCCGACGGTGGTCTCGGGCACCGTGGTGTCGACGTCGGTGGTGGCCGCCGCCGCTTCGGTGGTGGGGACAGCGGTCACCGGTGCCGAAGCGGTGACGGCGAGGGTGGTTGCTGGAGCCTCCTCCGTGGTGGATGGAGCGCTGACGTCGTCATCGTCATCCCCGTTGAGCATCACGATGATCAACACCACGAGCAGGGCGATCACCATGCCGATCCCCGCCGGCACCAGCCACGGCGGTGGCGACTTCTTCGGTTCGGCGGGCATCTGTGCATTCACGTGAAAGCTCCCTCTCTCCGGCGCCGTGGCGGCTCCCTCGAATTCGTCGAGCAGCCCCGAACACGATCGACGCTAGTGGTGACCACTCTCACGGTGCAGCGATACCGGGGTGCGCGACGTCGTGTTCGCGGCCTCACCTCCTGCGACGGATCTCCCCCGGCGGGCAGCACGGCAAGTAGCGTTCGACGCCATGTGCGACTCGCGAAATCGGCCGATGACGGGATCGCCGCGATGATCGACGACACCACCATGATGTTCCGAGTCGCGCCGATGCTGCTCGTCGCCGGCACCACCCTGATGGTCACGATCGTCGTCTTCGGAAACGTCACCGATCCGACGTCGAACCTGCGCTACGTCGAGCGGATCATGTCGATGGACACCACGTATCGTTCGCCGAGGCTGATGTGGCGAGCGATCACCTCATCGAAGATGCAACGCATCGCGTTCGGTCTCATCGTGATCATCGAGGCGATCACCGCGATCGCGGGGTGGCTCGGCACGGTCACGTTGGCGGTCAACCTGCGCTCGAGCACCGAGTCGTGGCACGAGGCCAAGTTCTGGGCCCTGGTCGCTCTCTGCTTGGCCCTCGTGGTGTGGCTGTTGATCTTCGAGGTGGGCGGCAACGAGTGGTTCGCGAGCTGGCAGTCGGACACGTGGAAGGCCGCGGAGCAGACGCCCCGCATCAACCTGATCACCATCGCCGCGATCATCCTGCTCGCCCTGTCCACCTGACGTCTTCGGACAGCAGGTCGAGCGACACCCCGGGTCAGGTGGTCGACGCCGCGCGATCCGCTTCCCATTCGGCGCGTGTGATCGCGTACTCGACTTCGCCGTGTTCGTCGCCGGGGACGTGCACAGGCCACTCGAGATGGAACGTGCTCACGAACCGCAGTCCACTCTTTTCCATCACTCGTCGCGATCCGATGTTCACCGACATCGTCGACGCGTGCACACGTCGGGCGCCCCGTTGCAGGAACGCCAGGTCGATGAGGGCCCTTGATCCCTCGGTGGCGAAGCCCTGACCCCACGCCCAGCGATGCAGCCGATAGCCGAGCTCTGGTTCGTCGGGCGGGTCGTCCTCGTCAGGGCGGAGGTGGAACCAGCCGAGATACTTGCCGGTCGCGCGCTCGAATGCTTTCCAGAACCCGTAGCCCGGCGCGCGCTCGGGGAAGCCCAACCACCAGTCGAGCATCTCGGCGACCTCGTCACGGTCGACCGGGGCATCGCCGTCGATGTACCGCTTCACGCCGGGATCGGCGTCGAGACTGACGAGGAGCTCGGTGTCGTCGGGCGTGAAGTCGCGCAACACGATGCGGTCGGTCTCGAGGAAGACATCCATCGTCTCAAGTATCGCCGATCCTCGAAGAAGCCCCATCCACGGCCTCCTTGCCCGCGCCAACTCGCGAGGCCTAGTTGTGCGAGCGCCTCGCCTCGCGCCATCGACGCATCGAGGCGAACAACCCACTTGTCGCAACCGCAGACTGAACCGTCGAGGTAGTCGAAGCGCCGGGCCCGGCAGCGAGGATGCCGGCTGCTGCGCCGAGCATTCGGTTGTGGCAATCGTCGCAGAGCACGCGCTGAGTCACCGTGCGATGACCGGGACTGGATGCACGCTTCTTGCACTGGTCGCAGGTGATCACGATGGTAATCGTAGAGCCGCACTCCTTCTCGCTCGGGCGTTCGTCCCTGGCCATCCACAGGAGAACGCAAAGACCGAGGGAACCGGCGAGCAGGAGTGGTCCACCTGTAATCGCCCCGAGTTGGAAACGTGCGTGCCAATTGCCGGTCACGGGTGCAGGACGTACTCCAACACCCCGATGAGCGGCCGATCTGCGATCGACAGGCTTGGACGTGAGCGCAATCATCGGACGAGGGCGTGATTGGTCGAACCATCCGGTCGCCCGAGACCGCTGCGGGAATGGAGCCGATCCATGACACTGGGTCGACGTTCGGCTCGAGGAGCCTGTTCACGGACTGAGCTGAGACGACGCAGGGCGGACGACGGGCCGGCCCGATCGGACCGTTGGCGTGGGTCGGAGGACTGGCCGGCCCTGAATTCGTAGTCCGCCGTTGCTCAAGATTCGTCTGTGGGCGACCGATGACGGAGTCATGCCAATGGTTCCGTCGACGCGTCTTCGGGGTCACGTGGTGTTCCACTGTCCCGCTTGCTTCGCCGATCGGGTGGGTCGCCTTCGGCGGGGGTCATGGTCGTCGTGGCCGGGCGATGGGACCCGGTCGGGTGCATTCGTCG
>JAYUSX010000189.1:0-4583 GCA_043755475.1 Actinomycetota bacterium | reverse complement strand
CACTCACGAGTGTGAGTCGCGCGATGAACGACTCCGCTCAGGGGGCGAGCGTGCCGATCTGCGGCACCGAGTCGTCCATCATCGAGTTGTCCGTCATCGAGTCGTTCGGGATCATCGGCGCGTCCATGTCATCGTCGAGGTCGTTGTCATCATCACTGCAGGCGGCGAGTGCACCGGTGCTGATGACCAGGGTCACCACGCCGATGGTTCGGACGATTCGGGTTGTCAGGGTTCGAGGGGTCACGTTGCATTCCTTTGTTGATGTGTGCCGGTCACGGCACGAGCTCGACAACACCGAAGTTGGCGCTGTCTCGGCGGAAGGAATTCCGCGACTGTCAAGTGCCCGTCGTTGCGTCATTGCAAACCGATGAGGGTGCGGTGGGTCGGAATGACGTGACGATCCGTGTCGCAAGACCGCTTTGTGTGCATCACCGGGCACGCATCGGTCGTTCGGCGAACCCGTCCGTTCCCGTCTCGAGGAAGCTCGACAGGATGGTGGGTCCAGACCGATCATCTGACATGAGATCAATGCCCATCGCTTCACTGGCGTCGCGTCCGGGAGTGAACAATCGGACCGGTACCCCGTTCGGCACGGCAGACAGCTCCCGGAACAGCGTCTGCTGGATTCGACGGTGGAGGAGTGCTGTTGCGGGTCGTCGAAAGACATCACCAGCCATGGGAGCCACTACCCAGACCTCATCCACTGGATCATCCAGCGAGGCGAAGTCGAGCACGTCGACGTTGGTCACCGAACGGACCCACCATCGACGAGACGAGTCCCGTCGACGATCTGCGGGCGGAAAAGACCGGGCACCGAGCACGACGCCGCAACTGCGGTCGACAGTCTCATGTTGGACGAACTCGCCAACACCTGCCGTTTGCCGTCGTGAGCGGTCACGGCGCAGAGCTTCAGATCTCCCGTTGGCCATCGATCACCGCCAAGTCGGTCGAGTTCGACGAACAGCGGCTGCAGATCACATCGCGCCGACCGGGCCCACGACAACAACCACGGCCAGGGTGTGTGATGACGGGCAGCGTCGAGAGTGGACCTGAGCGTGGGCGGCCGAACACGGAGCAGAACCTCCTGCATCGACGGGGTATCCACGATCGACGACTGGTGGAGGACTCGGAGATGGGCTGGCAGGGGGTCGGCGAGCTCCGGGCGTACGAGGCGGACGAGTTCCTCGGTGTCGACACCGAGACGAAGCAGAGCTCCGACGATCGATCCTGCGCTCGTCCTGACCCTGAAGCGCCCGAACCTCGTGCCCGTCGCAGGCCGCCGCCAATCCGATCGTCGCCGCGGAACCCGGTGGCAGGGCCTCGTCCGGGACATCGCTGGGGTCATTGGTCATGGGGCGGCACTACAACCAGCGAGCACGTCGAAATGTGCGACTTGCCCAAGCCAGCTGGCTCGTGGGTGCACGGTCCTGCCGATCGGCCCTGGTGTAACGCCTGCCACATCGCGTTTGCGACGCGTCATGAGCGGGCATTTCAGACCCGACAACACCTCACCGCCGAAAGGGCAACAACATGTCAACTGACGAACAAGTCACGAAGGACCTCATCCAGACGTTGGAAGATGGAGAGAAGGGCTTTGCGAAAGCGGCCGAGAAGTTGGCCGATTCCGACACTCCCGGGCTCTCGAGCACGTTCCGTTCCTTCAGCCAACAGCGGGGCATGTTCAGCGCCGAACTTCGTTCGATGGCGGCCGACTACGGCGACGACATCGTGGAGTCGGGTTCGTTTGCAGCAACGGTCCACCGCGGGTGGCTGACGTTGAAGGATGCCGTCACCGGGTCAGACCCGAAGGGCGTCCTCGACGCTGCCGAACAGGGCGAAGATCATGCGGTCAAGGTGTACGAGACCGCGCTTTCCGCCGACATCTCCGAGGGGTTGCGCCGCGTGGTCGCGCGCCAGCACGACGAGGTGAGAGCTGCCCACGACGTCGTTCGCGATCTGCGCAACGCCCATTCGGGGTCTGTGGGCTGATCACTCCGGCGAGCGGATCCTCTGTGTCCGATCGCCTCGCAGACCTCGGCTGCGGGGCGATCGGACCGCGGTGGTGTGCGTCACCCTCCGCTGCCTTCTCCGTTGGCAACGTCGGCTTCGCGCATCTCCTCCGACTTGCCGGACTCCGTTCCGGAGACATTCGCCCGTCGGTACGTGTCTGCGTCGTGGTGAACTGTCGGTGGATCATCGATCGCCGCGTCGTCGCTCGGGACGGCACCGTCGTGCGTGGAGTCGGTCATGTGCTTTCTGTACCCCCTGCTGGGGTTCGGCAACCACGACGAGGCCTGCGCGTCGGCTCACCCCGGTCTCTCGGGTCGATCGACGACGATCGGCGTCGAACGGGCGACCCGCATCGGAGCGGCGATGTTTGTCGAAAGCGGAGTGTTTGTCGAAAGCGCCCGACGGGTAGTTGGCATCGACTGCCGCACGCGGCGCCGACGCACACAGGAGAACGACGATGGCACCAAAACGGCCAGCCCCGCCCGCTCGTGGAGCGGCCTCCACGAAGAAGGCCAAGGCCCAACCTCTTTCCGCTGAACACGGACGGGGAGGCGATCACATGGGATCCGGTGGCGAACGCCACCAGACAGCGATCGACGACGGGCCGGTCCTGACAACCCAGCAGGGCGTTCCCGTGTCGGACGATCAGAACACGCTCCGCTTCGGCGAACGTGGTCCGCTCCTGCTCGAGGACTTCCACTTCCGGGAGAAGATCTTCCACTTCGATCATGAGCGCATCCCGGAGCGAGTCGTGCACGCACGCGGCTATGGGGCTCACGGATACTTCGAGACCTACCAGTCGCTGGCCGACATCACGAGCGCCGACCTGTTCCAGCGGGCCGGCCAACGCACCCCCGTCTTCGTCCGGTTCTCGACGGTCGCCGGAAGCGAAGGGTCTGTCGATCTCGCCCGCGACGTGCGTGGCTTCGCCGTCAAGATGTACACCCAGCAAGGAAACTGGGATTTGGTGGGAAACAACATCCCGGTGTTCTTCATCCAAGACCCGATGAAGTTCCCCGATCTCGTGCACGCCGTGAAACCCGAGCCAGACAGGGGCTTCCCGCAGGCACAGTCAGCCCACGACAACTTCTGGGACTTCGTCTCGCTGATGCCGGAAGCAACCCACATGCTGATGTGGGTGATGTCGGACCGCGGGCTTCCCCGATCGTTCCGAACGATGGAGGGATTCGGCGTTCACACCTACCGTTTCGTCAACGCCGGCGGTGAGTCGTCGTTCGTGAAGTTCCACTGGAAGCCGAAGGCCGGCCTGCAGTCGGTGCTGTGGAACGAGGCAGTGAAGATCAACGGTGCTGACCCGGATTTCCACCGTCGCGATTTGTGGAACGCCATCGACGGGAGTGACCTCCCCGAGTGGGAGCTCGGCGTGCAGGTCTTCGACGACGCGTTCGCTGACTCGTTCGAGTTCGACGTACTCGACGCCACGAAACTGATTCCCGAGGAACTCGTCCCGGTTCGGCCGATCGGTCGGATGGTGCTCGACCGCCGAGTCGACAACTTCTTCGCCGAGACCGAACAGGTTGCGTTCTGCACCCAGAACATCGTGCCCGGCATCGACTTCTCCAATGACCCCTTGCTTCAGGGCCGGAACTTCTCGTACCTGGACACTCAGATCAAGCGGCTCGGTGGCCCCAACTTCACGCACCTGCCGGTCAACGCTCCGAAATGCCCGATGGCTCACTTCCAGCAGGACGGCCATATGGCGTTCAAGAACCCGACCGGGCGCGTGAACTACGAACCGAACTCCTGGTCAGGGCTGGACCGGGGTCCACGCGAAGACCCCGACCGGGGCTTCGTCTCGTTTGTCGAAGAGGAACGAGGTGCGAAGCGGCGAGCGCGGTCATCGACGTTCTCCGACCACTTCAGCCAAGCCCGTCTGTTCCTTCTGAGCCAGCTCCCGTATGAGCAGCAGCACATCATCGACGCGTTCGTCTTTGAGCTGAGCAAGGTCGACACCGTCAGCATTCGTGAGCGGATGGTGGCCCAGTTGGCCAACGTGGACGGCGAATTCGCCGCTGCAGTCGCGCGGGGTCTGGGCATGGAGGCTGCGGCGAGCGTCGGATCGACGGGACCGAGCAGTCCGCCGGCTGTGGTACTGGCACCGTCCGCGAAGCTGAGCATCGGGATGAACCCGCCGGTCAACTTCGCGGGGCGAAAGGTCGGCGTGTTGATCAGCGACGGAGCAGATGCCGGCGTGATCGCAGCACTGCGAGCTGCAGTGACCAAGGAGGGGGCGTCGTTGGAGTTCATCGCTCCGCGCATCGCCGGGGTGGCGCTCGACGACGGGTCCTGGTTGTTCGCGCATCACATGATCGGCGGAGGACCCTCGGTGCTCTTCGATGCGGTCGCCGTCGTCGTGGCAGGTGACGCGGTGGATGCGTTCGCCGCGATGCCAGCGATACGTGACTTCATCAGCGATGCGCACGTGCATTGCAAGTTCGTCGCCTACACGCCAGTGTCCATGGCCATGTCAAAGTCCTCGGTGGTGGCCAGGAAAAGTCCTCGCGGTGGTGAGTAGGTAGATCCACCCTGCGGGCCGCCTCGAGCGGTGATCG